>JAHIKS010000031.1 GCA_018897475.1 Candidatus Altarchaeota archaeon | reverse complement strand
TATCTTATAGAGTACTCCACCAATGAGCAGGCCCCCGATCGTAAGGAGGGCCAACAGAAGGAGACTGTTCACGAAGTAGAAGAACATGACTATGGGGTCCTGTATGGAGTCCACCTGGAATGCGTTCTGGTAGGCTGAAACGACTATCAGGATTACAAACCACCACTTTGTGGACTGTGCTACGAAGCTGACTATCGAAGCCCACAGCTCGGATGTCACTGCCCCGTATCTCACAAGGCCTTTCTCCAGTTTGTTTATGGTCAGCAGCTTCCTGATTACGTTCGAGACAACATAGCCGAGAATATAACCCAGTATAAAGGCCAGCAAAAGCCAGAAGATATTAATCAAAAGCCCCTGCAATATTGATAGATTGCTAAGTTCCATTTTGGTATCATCCCAGTAATATACTACTTACTAGATTTAGGTATAAAAACCTAATTATCTGAGTATGTGGTCTGAAAAATACAAGCCAAGGGATTTCCACGAGTTCATAGGGAACCAGAAGCTGATTCAGGACATAAGGAGCTACGGCTGGAAGAAGCCACTGCTGATTTACGGCTCCACCGGAGCCGGGAAGACAACCTTTGCGCAGGCCATAGCAAAGGAGCTTGAACTTGAGATACTTCGTGTAAGGAACGAGAACCTGGATTCCGCAATAACAGCATCACAGACCTCCAGCATCTTCGGGGGAAAGAAACTTATCCTGGTAGACCACGTTGACAAGATTGGCGACATAAAGAAGGCCTCCCTGCTTCTGGAAAAGACAAGGAATCCCACCATTCTCATAACCTCGGATTTCTCATCAAGAAGGCTCAAGACGATAAAGAAAGCCTGCGAGAAGCTCCAGTTCAGAAAGCCAATGGCGGCGACCATAAAGAATATACTGGAGGGGATATGTCGGAAGGAAGGAATTCATCCAGACCCGGGGATTCTCCTGAGGATTGCCGAGAATTCTGGTGGAGATATCCGCTCTGCAATAAACGACCTTCAAACGGTAGGCATGGGCAGGCAAAGGATAGATGAAAAGGACCTGGAGCTCCTTGGTCCCAGGGACAGGACGACCGACATCTATGAAGTCCTGAGCAAGGTCCTTACAAAAAGCGACTTCAGACAGGCCATACAATCCACCTGGAACCTGAACGAGCAGCCGAGGGACATTCTCCTGTGGATAGATGAGAACCTCCCGAGGATATATAAAAGCAGGGAGGAGATAGCCAAGGCCTACTACTACATCTCAAGGGCCGACGTCTTCCTTGGAAGAATCATCAGGAGGCAGTACTGGGGTTTCCTGAGATACGTGACGCCCCTGATGACCGGGGGAGTAAACATATCCAAGAATCAGAACGTGAATTTCACAAGGTATCAGTTCCCCCTATATTTCGCAAAGCTGGGCCATACAAAGAAGGAAAGGGCAATGAAGAAGTCGATAGCCCAGAAGCTCTCCCCCGAGCTCCATGCGTCCGGGAAGGTTATAGCACAGCAGTACATACCTCTACTCCAGACAATGCTCAGGAAAAACAAACTGGCTGATGAAGAACTAGCGAAAGAATACGGTCTCAATTCAGAAGAAATAGAATTCATCAAAGGATAATCATTTGGCAACCGACAGCTCAAGCTCGTTCTTCTCAAGCAGTACCCTAAAGTCGTCTATGCTTATCCTCTTCTTGTTCTGCAGCTTCTCCTTTGCTATGAGCGCGTCCTGGTTCTTCTTCCGATCCTCTCTTTCATGCCTTATCTTCTCCCATTCATCAACGAAGGGAGCCAACTTCTCCTGAACGCCCTTAATCTCCTCCTTTATCGAGCCTATCTGCTCCCTTAGTGGGTTCATAAGCTCGTATTTTTCCACCAGTTTCTTATGCGACTGGGTCGACTCCTCGGAGATGACGTCTATCTCCTTGTAGATATTCATTGCCCTCTGGTGGTTCTCCTGCGATTCCTCCGCAAGAGACTGGACGGACTCATTAATCTTGTCTATGTTCAGGTTCAGCTTCTTGACCTCCTCATAGGTGGAAGAGACCTTTCCATGAACCGTGTCGGCTTTCTTTGCAGCCAGAAGGCGGTCCTTCACCTCGAATATCTTGTCGAACAGCCTTACCTCGTCCTCTATGGGCATATCCTTCTCCACCAGTTTTTCAATATCTCTAAGGTAAATCTCAGTAAGTAGGGTATCTGGCGCTCTTGCTATTCTGTTCAGCTCATCTCTATAACCCTTAGTCTCCTTTATATCTCTCGTAAGCGTCTTTATCTTCTCTATGAGCGAAGCCCTCTTGTTCTTCAGCTTGCCTATATCCTCGTTTACCTTGTCCCTATTGACTACAAACGACTTCGCTTCTTGCCTGAGCTTCTTTGCCTTTTCATTGAACTGGTCCCTTTTCGTCCTTAGAGTGTCGGCATCTCTCCTATGGAACCCAAGCTCGTGATAAATATCCTTTAGCTTTTTGTTCTTGTGGTCTATCTCATTCCTCAACCCGTTGATTTTCTTCTTAAGCTCTTTTTCGTTCATCTCTTCTTCGCCTTTCTCTTCTTTGGATCTTTTGTTCCTTTTTCTTTGCCACCACTAACCTTTTTCTTTTTGGATAATTCCTTGACCCTGCCATTCCAATAGTCTATCGCTTCCTTATGAGCATCAATCCTCTCCCCGAGGAAGGAGTATCTTTTCTCTGTTTCGTCCTTTGATTCACTCTTTACATCCTGAAGACTCATGTCCCGGAGCTCGCTAATCAGCGATGATATTTCTCGGCTGACCATCTCCTTGTCCTTCGTGTATTTCTCATAGCCATTGGAGCCGTCCTCCTCTGCGGATTTTATCCAGTGCTCCAGAAGGTCTCCCTTTTCGTTCAATACGGACACCTTCTGCCTTATCTCGAATTCCCTCTGATAGTCACCGAACATTCTCCTGTGCTTTTCCAACAGCTTTCTTGAGAGTTGATTTGGATTAAGCTTCTCCGGGCTGAAAGAATCAGTCATAAATAGGTAATGGGAGGCGATTTATAAATATGCCTATGCTACCTAGCATTTTCCACAACATAGTAAAATCTTTGAATTGCTGTGAGATTGGCAAGAATTCCTGCCATGATTACGGAGAACTGGAGGAAGTCTGGCTGGTAATACTGGCCAAGGAACATCCCCAGATATATCAGAGTCAGCCTCTCCGGCCTCTCCAGGAGACCGCCCATCTCCTTGTGCATGTGCGGCTCTGTAACCACTCCCCGGTGGTCGGCATAGGCCCGCATATAGGAGGTCATCATGGCACCGAAGATGAGGATTGCTATCCACATGGGAGCCATGCCATAGAACAGCAGCCCGAGATAGAGAAGAATCTCAACATACCTGTCCACGACTCCGTCAAGAAAGGCACCGAATGCCGTAGCAGTGCCTGTGAATTTTGCCACAGCTCCATCCACCGCATCCAGAAAGCCTGAAAGAAGGAACAACACCAGAGCGAGAGGAAGGTCATTGTTGACCAGGGCAAAAAACCCAAGCACGGCAGGCACAAGGGAAAGGAGGGTCCATGCATCGGGAGAGAGACCGAACTCCGAGAATATCAGCCCTATCCTCGTCGAAATCTCGTCAGTTTCAAATTTTGATTTTATTACCATTCTATGGCGCTCTAAAACTCAGCTCTCCTGATGGAACAACGACGAAGTGGTAGCCATACAGCCACCACAGGACAAACACCAGGATTGCCGCGACAATGGCAATCATGATTACCTTGTTCTCATTGTCCGTTCTCTTCCTCTTTTCCTTCTTGCTTTCCCTGAGTGACATTATCCTTATTAATTATTCTACATACTAAACGTTAAGTTTCTCCTTTATGCTCTCAACAACACCCTTACCCTCTTTCTTCCCCATCAGTTCCCTGAAGAGCTCCTTATGCCTCCCGCTCAATTTGTCCGGAGTCACAACCTGGACCCTGACAAGCTCATCCCCCCTGCCTCTTCCATGCAGCTTATGAATCCCCTCACCCTTCAGCTTGAAGAGAGTTCCTGTCTGCGTCCCGGCGGGAATCCTCATGGTTACCCTTTCCTGTAGCGTTGGAACCTCTACCTCATCGCCAAGGGCAGCCTGCGAAAAGCTTATGGGCAGTTCAAACACTATATCGCTGCCTTCCCTCCTGAATTCATTGTGCGGCTTTACGTGAATCACAACATACAAATCTCCGGAAGAGCCACCCTTCATCCCGGAATCGCCTTCCTCGCGGAGTTTCAGATACGAGCCGGACTCAACCCCTGCGGGAATATTTACTGACATTTTTCTACTCCTTGATTTTCTCCCCGTGCCCTCGCACCTGGTGCAGGGCTTCTTTATGATTCTACCTGCGCCCTTGCACTCATTGCACGCCGTTACGGTAACGAACTGCCCAAACGGAGTCCTCCTGGCCTGCTTCAGCTGCCCGGCTCCCCCACAGGTAGGACAGCTTACTATGTCGGAGGGCGACTTTGCCCCTGTACCACTACACTCATCGCATGTCTCATTCCTTCTTACTGATATTTCCTTCTCCACTCCAAACGCGGCCCCCTCCAAATCTATTTCCACGTCATACCTGACATCCGAGCCTCTCTTTGCACTGGAGCCCCTTCTCCTACCCTGCCCTCCAAAGAACACGTCGAATATATCCCTGCCGAAGAAGTCCCTCCCGAATATGTCGGAGATGTCGTCAAAGTGGCTGAAATCATCCCACGAGAACCCGCCGCCGCTGAATCCTGCCTGCGCCCCTGCATGGCCGAGCCCGTCATAGTTCGCCTTCTTGTTATCGTCAGCCAGAACCTCATAGGCCTCGGACATCTCCTTGAACTTGTCCTCGGCGCCAGCATCTTTGTTGACATCCGGATGATACTTCCTGGCCAGCTTTCTGTAGGCCTTCTTTATCTCGTCCTTGCCGGCATCCTTCCCGATGTCAAGAACCTCGTAGTAATCTCTCTTCGTCATTTTTTAATGATGACAATGCTCTCCCTCACCGGTCTTGATTCCTTCATGCCAGGGAATTTACATATCCTCGTATTTGAAGACCAAACTCCCTCAGCCTCGAACCCGATTCCTTCCGCCATCTGTGCAAGGATAAGGTCTGAATTTATATCCAGATTGGGAAGGCATGAATTCCCTATGACTATGGCGGCCTTCCCTCCCGGCTTCAATGAATTATAAATGGATTCGAGGTTCATAAAGAGGTCCTCGAAGTAGCCCCTCATTATCGCGGGGGGTTTGCTTGATTCAGGCAGCCCTTCCAGCTTCTCAAACAGCTCGTTGAGATGCTCCGACTCGACTCTAAAATCCTTCGGCTCCTTTGCTCCAATGTATGAGCGTAATGAATCCGACCTCGCCCTCCTTATCTCCTCGCCGTCCATGAGCAGCGCCATCTCCAGCGCATAAATCTTCGTGTAGTCAACCCAGTTCAGATAGGGAGGGGACGTAATGCAGAATTCTACACTATTCTTGTCCAAGGGCAGATTCCTGGAATCCCCCAATCTTGCCTCAGCACGAATTCCCCCGGGGAATCCTTTGGCATTATTTTCGCCGGTGAATTCCCCCGTATTATCTCCGTCGGGGAATTCCCCCGCTTTGACCAGGTCCTTGTACATCCTCCTCAGTCTGTTCCTCAATAGCTTCCTGACCGGGGGCAGATGCCTCTTCTTCACAACCCTGAGAACCCCGCCGTCCCTCTTGACGTTGCTGGATTCCATCACAATGCTAAGTAATCCAAGAAAGAGAAAATTCCTCACTCCCTCATCCTCAACTTCGATAATTTTTTCCTTAAAAAACAACAGGTCATTCCTAGCGTATCTGCTGAACGCCTTCCTTATCTCGATGAAGCCGAGGTCAGGCCACTTGAGCTTCGTATCCCCGAACTTATAGCCTGAGAGTTTATCAATCTCCTCCTTCAGCAGCTTGAGGTCATAGCCCCGGTGCAATTTGGTATTAGAAACAAAAACAGCAAGCGGCGTGATGTCAAAACCAATCGCATTATAACCCTTCTGCGCGCTAGCCAATAGCGATGTCCCGGTCCCGCAGAACGGGTCCAGAACAGTCGCACCCTTCGCAACCTCGAACCTATCAAGCAGCTCCCACACCAAGTCCGGAGAAAAGCCCTCCTTGTAGTAGAACCAGTTGTAGATGGGCGTTTTCTTGCACAGCTCGAAGGTCACGAGGTTTTTGTATTCCGGAGTTTCGACGATGGAAAGGTCTGTCATTCTAGTATGTTAAAGAAGTTCGGCGAAGCCGAAGTTGGACGAAACGAAGTCTTTTTATCCTCTGTTAGACGAGGTCGTTAGCACCGAACGAGCGATAGCGAGGGAGAGTGCGAATGAAGGGGTCGCTTAATCTGATTATGTGGATTTGTATTTCTTCCATTGATAAACTCCAAACCCAACAGCTATTATACCACCAACTATCCAGCCTAATGCATCAGTACTAAATCCTGCTGTTATCATATGGTACAAAAAGACCAGCGTCACAATGGAGCCAATACCTATACCAAAAATTGCATTTATCAAGTATGTTATTTTTGCCATGTCAAAGCCTCCTCATCCGTATATCTATTGCTTCTATGCAATTATCTTTTATGGAGTTTTCACTTATGTTCTCACATAATTGGGGGTTTAATGTTTCTATTGCAAACCTCATTATTTTACTATTCACTCGTTTTTTACAAAGGTCTTTGACAAATACTTTATCTATGTTCTCACATAACTGAAGGTTTACTATGTCTTCTGCGATGTTTAGGTAACAACTATCTTTGAGGTCAGGAAGTAATTTACCCCTATGGGCTATCTCGGATACTTTTTTACAGCCTTCTGGATCATTAATCTCAATGGCGACGCTTGAGATGCATAGACCTATGCGCTCGTCTAATGAATAGCCTGACTTGAGACGCTTTTCATCCTCATCCGTATGTTCAATCTCTCGCATTTTATCACAAATTGAAATGTCTCCTTGTTCAATGGCGATATTTTTGTAACAAAATTCTTTTGCACCTACACCCTCGACATCCTGACAATCCTCAATCGTCTCCGCCCCTTTAATTTTTGTCACAGGTTTTGATAAACATTCTATCCATTCAGGACTACCATATTTATACTCCAGATTGCAGTTTTCTGGGGCACTACTCAGAATTCCCGTATCAAAAAGTATATTGATAATTAAAGCAATGGCACCAATTACAAAAATTAGTGTAAATATTTTGTGCCATTTACCCATATCTTCATCTCTAAATATCTTGTCATACCATCTAATCATCCTTAGTATATTGACCTAATTTCTATTTATGGGTTTATTAGCGACCCCAGAGTGAGCATTTCGTCTAACTCCGATTTATGCGAACTTTTGGCTATTGATACACTGATTGAGTCCCCCAGCCACCCAAATTCACTCATTCTTTTCTTCCTTCTTCTCCTCGCCTTCGCCCTCTTTCTTCTCCTCATCCACTACCTTGTAGTCGGCATCGACTACTTCTTCCCCTTCCTTGGCCTGCTCTCCACCTGCCTGCTCCCCGGCCTGGGCCTGTTGCTGAGCCTGCTGCGCCGCCTGGGCCTGCTGATATATAGCAGCTCCGACCTCCTGCAGCACCTTGCTCAGCTCCTCGGTCTTTGCCTTTATTGCTTCATTGTCTGTGCCGGCAAGAGCATCCTTTAGAGCCTTCGATGCACCATCTATCTTATCCTTCTGTTCACTACCGATTTTGTCGCCCATCTCAGAGATAGTCTTCTCGGTTGCATAAACCATCGAATCTGCAGTGTTCCTTATCTCTATCTCCTCCTTCCTTTTCTTGTCTTCTTCGGCGTGCTCATCGGCCTGCTTCATCATCCGGTCTATTTCCTCTTTAGACAGCTTCGTCGAGGCTGTAATCGTAATCTTCTGCTCGTTCCCTGTCCCCAGGTCCTTAGCATGGACATTGAGAATTCCGTTGGCATCTATGTCAAAGGTAACCTCAACCTGTGGCACTCCTCTTGGAGCCGGGGGAATTCCCACCAGGTTAAACTGCCCCAGGCTCGTGTTGTCGGTAACCATGGGCCTCTCTCCCTGCACGACATTGATTGTAACGGCGGTCTGCATGTCAGCAGCGGTCGTAAAGGTCTGGCTCTTCTTTGTTGGGATTGTGGTATTCCTTGGGATCAGTGCTGTCGCCACTCCTCCAAGGGTCTCTATCCCCAGGGTCAATGGCGTAACATCCAGAAGCACAATATCCTTCACCTCTCCTGCAAGAATACCTCCCTGAATTGCTGCACCCATGGCAACGCACTCCATGGGGTCGACTCCTCCCTCACCCTTCTTCCCTATAAAGTCCTCAACGAATTTCTGCACGATTGGCATCCTTGTGGGGCCGCCGACCATAATAACCTTGTTTATATCCTTCCTGCTCAGCTTCGCATCGTTCATCGCCTGTTCCATGGAGCTCTTGCACTTATCGACGATAGAGCCCACAAGCTTCTCCAGTTGCGCCCTCGAAAACTTCTTCGTTAAATGCTTCGGCCCCGATGCATCGGCAGTGATATACGGCATGTTTATTTCAGTCTCTAATACCGTGGATAATTCAATCTTCGCCTTCTCCGCAGCCTCGTTAACCCTCTGGGTCGCCATCCTGTCAGCGCCAAGGTCAACGCCACTCTCTGTCTTGAATTCCTCTGTAATCCATTTCACAATGGCTTCATCCATGTCCTTTCCGCCGAGCTGCGTGTCTCCCGAGGTTGAGATAACCTCAAAGACACCCTCACCGAACTCCATTATAGTGACATCAAGAGTCCCTGCACCAAAGTCGAAGACCATAATCTTCTGCTCCTTTTCCGCCCTGTCAAGGCCGTAGGAAAGCGCCGCGGCAGTCGGTTCGTTGATAATCCTTACTACCTCAAGCCCTGCAATGGTCCCTGCATCTTTCGTCGCAGTCCTCTGGTTATCGTCAAAGTAGGCAGGTACCGTGATTACTACCTTCTTTATACCTTCTCCAAGAAACGCCTCGGAATCGGTCTTAATCTTCTGCAAGATAAAAGCCGAAATCTGCTGCGGGGTGTAATCCTTACCGTTAATGTTATACTTATGATTGCTCCCCATCTTCCTCTTTGCGGCAGTAACGGTCCCATCCGGATTTGACACTGCCTGCCTCCTTGCAGGCTCTCCGACCAGCATCTGTCCATCCTTCGTAAAAGCAACCACCGAGGGAAACATCTTTCCGGCATAGGTCGCCCCTTCAGCTGATGGAATAATCGTTGCCTTGCCGCCCATCATCACCGCAGCCTGTGAATTACTCGTACCTAAATCAATCCCGATAATCTTCTCCTTTGTTGTTTTTTCTTCTGCCATTTTTTGTTCACCTCATTTAGCGATCTTGACCTTAGAATGCCTTATGACCTTGTCCTTTAGCATGTATCCCGTCTGGAGCTCCTCCAGTACCGTCCCTTCCTCCTGCTTCGATTCCTCCTGCATCATCACCTCATGATGGTGGGGGTCGAATTTCCCCCCGACACATTCAATCCTCTTCAATCCATTATCCTCAAGAATCTTGACTAAATTTTTATGAATCAATCCGATTCCTTCTTCGCCCCCTTCAGCCGCCCGCTCCAGGTCATCGACCACACCCAGTAATTCCTTAATGAGCCCCTCGCTGGCCAGCCCGGCGAACTGCTGCCTGTCCCTGTCTAACTGCTTGCGGTAGTTCTCAAAATCCGCCTGCAGCCGTAGATTAGTATCCTTGCAGTCCTCTAACTCTTTTTCTAGAAGTTCGTGCTCCTCACCCTTGTCTTTCTTCTTCTTGCCCATTCTGTTTGAGGAATATATTATTGGATTCATCTATTAAAAACTGTGATTTCCGATGGGTTTGCCTGTTTATTGATTTTTTACGGGATGCAACCTAAATTATAGGGACATGGCAGAATTCAGCATTGAGGCCCTGGGGAAATACCCCTTCCTCCCGCAGGCCAAGGACCACGTTTCCTCGCTCAACATGACTCTCGATGAGATTCAGAAGCATCCCATCTATGGAGGCAGCTACGAGCTCGGCAAACAAAGGGTGGTTGAGGCAATCCAGGGCAGTATCAACATCTCACTGGAGGATAAAATCCAGCAGGAGCAGTCCATCCTCAGCTTCGCCGTTGCGAGAATTCTCTCGGCCCTGACAGCCAACCGGACAATCATACGAAGATACGCCCAAGGTGAGGCAGACCTCGCCTACAAGTTCCTCGGCTCCGAGGACCCTGCAGTCCTGGGCGAGATAATGAAGGAGATGGATCTCGTAATAAAAGACAACAAAATCCCCTTCCAGCGGTTCCTCGAATTGACAACGGACCTTGCAAGGAATTCCCCGCAATGGAAGCTGGTCAACCGGGGAATGAATTCCGGCATGGTGGAGCTGAGGAATTCCGAATCCCTTATTCTACTGCGCGAGGCCATCAAGTGCAAGATAATGGAGCCCACCAACCTGACGGGAATCCCGCCCTGGTTCAAGGAGACGGCGAAGTGGCTGAACTCCACACAGCAGCCGCACACAGACTTCAAGGTCGACAAGGTAAAGGAGGACGCAGTCCCGCCGTGCATCTCGGCGATGCTCTCAGGCCTTGCGGCAGGCAACGCCTCCCACAACAGCATGTTCATCCTCGGCACCTTTTTCGTAGGGCTCGGCCTCCCGGTCGACGAGGTAGTAAAAATATTTTCCAGCTTCCCCAGATTCGACGAGGAAAAAACAAGGTATCAGCTTGAATTCCTTGCAGGAGAGAAGTCCACCACCAAGTATTCCTGCCCGACCTGTGCCAAGATAAAGAGCTACGGGTTCTGCAAGAGGGAGTGCGGCGTGAAGCATCCGCTGCAGTATTACAGGGCGAGTGTTAGGGAAGGTAGGAGAAAGAGTTAGGCACTACAAACTGTTTTTGGTAGCCAATTTATCAATGGTTCCTTCTCCGCCAATTTATTAGAAGTCCAATAATGCCTACGACCAGTGCCCAAAAAGCATAAGTTTTTATTTTTCCTTGAATTTCTGTATCTCCAATATGCCATATTTCGGCTGTTTTCTGATTCTTATCTATTGCACCTTTAACATAGTCTTGGAATGTTTTATCCTCTTCTCTAAATTTCTTTTCCCATGATGAAAGAACTTCTACTGGTTCAATCCACTCTCCTGGTGATTTTTCTCCCTCACCATTTTCATAGTAATGAATGAAGTTTATATCTGTCATACCTGGCTTCACAATAATTTTGTAGGTACCTGATTTGAAGGTTTTCCATACGGGTATCTCATCCTCCCAATAAGTAGATACTACGTTTTTAGGTACGAAACTGTATCCTTTATTGAGATCCTCCTGTGTTACATCAAATGTAAGTTTATTCCCCATAAGTTCTCCATCAGGATCATAAACTTCAACTGTCATATCCACGTTGGGGATACTCTCGTCACATTTTTCAGAGTTATCTTTGAGTGAGCTGAGGGAAATATTAGTTATTATGAAGGCTCTACCTACTTCGAAAGCATCTGAATACTTTGGCTTTGTGTGGACTGAAATTTCAATACACTTCAGTGCGCTTACTGTGGTGCTACCTAACAGGAATATCAACACAAGCCAAATTACCAACCCTCCCCGATTAGAGCACTTTTTTCTCATATTATGTAACTACATGTATTGAACTCAATAAAATCATTATCCTTCCTCGCGAATGGCGGAATTAGCCACCCCACTATTCAAACCCTCAGCTTCACCAGATTCGTGTTGCCGAGGGGCTTCTTCTCAACAATGCCGCGCTGCTCCAGTTTGGATAGAACCCTCGAGACCTTCACCTTCGACAGGCCGCTCTCTGCCACAAGATAGGTCTGCTCCATCTTCTTCTCCCTCACGAGCAGCTGGATGATGGCCCTCTCATCATCGGGGAGGACGTTCAGGACCTTGTCGAGCTGCTTCTGGCTGATCTTCCACTGGAACAGGAGAATTATTAATGCCCCCACAGCCATCGATGCTGCCGTCATGCCATAGACCATCAAAGGAATCGGCTCGCCGGTATCCTCGATGTAATAGCCGTTCAGGATAGAGAACAATATCCCCAAACCGAAAACAGCTACTATCGCTACCCCAAGTCGCGTTTCGGAAACTTCCATGGTCAATCAGCAATATCCTTCTTCATCTGCTCGAAGGTCTTCTTATCTATCTCTCCTGCGGCATATCTCTTCTTCAGGATGTCGGTTGCCGTCTCGTTCGTTCTGGAGCCCCTTGCGAGCCAGTAGAATATCAATGCTATTATTAGTATAATCAGGAAATTCCAAACTAAAGGGGCGGGAATTATTCCGAATAACATGTGCCTGCCAGCACCCCTTAAACCAATTGAGTAATCCATTCAAATAACCTCGATATTTAGTATAATCATTTAAGAATAAAAAATGGTGGACCTATATGGCCCATCCCATTTTTCTTCCAACTCCTCCGCGGAACTTGGGTCCGTTAAATGCCTTCTCGCCAAGGGCGTCCTTTATCTCCTCCTCGGTTGCGTCTTCTGAAAGGCCGAGTTTTTCTCTCATCATCGAGAGCCTATGCTCCTGCATGGCGTCCCTTAGTTCCCCTATGGTGGAGTCCTCGGTCAGGCCAAGCACCTCAAGTTTTTTCTGGAACATGGCCTCCATTATCTCCTCCTTGGTTGCATCCTCAGAAAGCCCCAGCTCCTCCAGACCAGCGGCTTTGACCTCCTTCCTAGTAGTATCTTCAGGAAGGTCTAGCTTTTCCTTTATCCCTGTACGGAACCCGCCTTTCTGGCCAAAACCCTTCCCTTCGCCAAGGTAGGGGCACCCCTCACTCTCCTGGGTTGCTGCATTAATGCCCCATGCCAATCCAACGATTAACAGGGCAGCAATTCCAACACCCAAAACTTTATTTCTTTTCATTTTTTCATCACCTCTTTTTAAGAACATTAGCTGAAACAGCCCATATCTTCTGGTGAAACAGCTGTTGCAGAAAGTGAAACAGAGGGTTAGATACTACATAAGACTTGCGCTATTTTACGTTATAGCTCACCCAGCGGTATACACTGATCTTTTCCTTTAAGTCTTTTATAATGCTCTTCCATTACACGGGCATAGTTGGCAATAAATAACATTTTTCAATTGATATATCTCTGGGAGCTAAAGTGAAAGCATAATTCTTCCCAAGTGTTTGATTATTAAATTACAAGATGATAAATTGCCACGTTATTTTTTCTAAAAAGTAATTGACACACGGGTTTTGCCCGTATTTTGCGGGCGTTCCAATGTCAGGAAAAGTTGTTTCTGTTCTCGGTCTGGCGAGACCTTATGGGGCTTCCGCCCCTATAAGTGTCTCGCCTTCAATGTCAGAGGCCGAGAACCTGTTATTTTCTTTTGCAGGAACGCCCGCTTTGAAATTAAATAGGGCAAAACCCTAATTGGTTGTTTTGTGTAGGCTCTTGTGGTCTTTGCTCTGGAGGTAAAAAAGATGGATGTAAAAGCTGAACTGGAAGGTGGGTATCTCAGGCCTCAGTTGTCTGAGAAGGAGCTGGATAGATACGAACAGGAGTATCTCGAATGTTGTTTGATACCGGAAATGGATAAGAGAGCGGTTAGGAAGGAAGAAGATTACCTTCCTGGCCCCAGGCCAGTGGCAAAGGTGTTAACCGGGCTCAGCAGCAAATACGTGATTAAAATTAGAACTGATAGGGAAGCAGGGCAACGGATAATTCAGGAACTTCAGAAAATGCATGTGGACATCTCTGACCCTTTTAACAAATTGGGAGGTGGAGAGTTAGGCGCTACAGGATTATAAACACTTTTCCGGTGCTCTCGCACAATAACTTTAAACCTCTACGATAAAACGATAACAAGTATGTAGTGGATGAAAAATGAGAAGTAATCTGACAAGAGAGGAGATAAAAGAACTGGTAGAGCTGTTTAGTTTCAAGGGAACTCACAGCACACTAAAGGCCATTCTTGAATTAGATGCCCCCTCCAAGGTTGCAATTCGCAAAAAGACAGACAAGGGCCCAAAGACGGCTGAGAGGAATTTCCAAAAACTAAAAGAATACGATCTCATTTATGAGAAGAAAGACGAAAAAGGCATCCGTAGGTTTTACATAAAGGAAAGTAAGAATACGGAGTTTATCTTACCTTTGCTTAGAAAAACAGATTGCTGGGCAGATTTTCTTACAGAGATACAGTACTTT
>JAHIKS010000030.1 GCA_018897475.1 Candidatus Altarchaeota archaeon | reverse complement strand
GTTAAGAGTAGTGGCCAAATGGCACAACTTGAAGGTCGCAGTATTCTGCCGATTTGTGATAAACCATGAAAGAAGAACTAAAACTGATTTTAGAGGGGGGAGAAACCCATTCAATAGAATTCAAAGAGGGTCTGGAAGGAGTAGACAAGGAGATGGTCGCCTTTGCCAATTCCTCCGGCGGCAGAGTCCTCCTGGGCGTGAGAGACGACGGAACTGTAAAGGGGATAAAAATCACCAACAAACTGAAATCCCAGGTCCAGGACATAGCAAACAACTGCGAACCAAGAATTCATATAACCCTCGATGAGATCGATGACATACTCCTCATAAAGGTTCCTGAAGGGACGAACAAGCCCCATATGTGCAAAAGAGGCTTCTTCATAAGGATTGGTCCAAATTCCCAAAAACTCTCAAGAGATGAGATATTAAAATTCGCAGTCAACGAGGGAAAGGTAGTATATGACGAAGAAATAAATCCAGCGTTTGATTTCAAGATGGATTTTGATGAGAAAAGCTTCTCAGAGTTCCTGAAGGCAAGTGAGATAACTGTAAACCTACCCTTTGAGAATATTCTATTCAACATGAATCTTGCCAGGAAAATGGAGAATGAGCACCACTTTAAGAATGTGGTTTCCCTCTTCTTCTCGAAGAATATCAGAAAATTCAATAGTTCTGCATACACAACATGCATCCTCTTCAAGGGCAATACCAGAGCGAACATCATCGACAGGAAGGATTTTGACGGGAATCTCATAGAACAGGTCGAGGATGCCATAAGGTTCGTCGAGAAGAACATCATGCTCACCTACCAGATTAAGGGCCTTGTAAGGAAGGAGATTCCACAGTACCCTCCAGGCGCCATAAGGGAGGGAATAGTGAATGCAATCATGCACCGCGATTATCTCGAGAAGGGAAGCAACGTCTTTGTCTACATCCATGACGATTTCATCGAGATAACAAACCCCGGTGGCCTGTTCGGCATAACCAGGGACCAGCTTGGAAAAATCTGCGCAAGAAGGAACGAAAGGGTCGCAGACCTGTTCAAGATGGTCGGTCTTGTCGAAAAGGCAGGAACCGGCATACAAAGGATGAATGATACGATGAGAAAGTCAGGCCTAAAAGAACCCAATATAGAGGCCTCTGAGAACTTTTTCATGATAACCTTCCGCGGCCACAAAAAGGGAGAGCTCAGCAAAATCTCGGAAGGAAGAGAGGTTATCGCACTGAACGAGAGGCAGAAAAGGGCTTTGGAGTTGATAAAGAAGAACGAGAGGGTAACAATAGCTGAATTAATAAGGGAATATCCGGATGTCAATCGCAAGACATTAACAAGGGATATGGACGCCCTTATCAGGACAGGTCTCGTTAAGCGCATGGGCAGGGGAAGGAGAGACTTACATTATGTAATCGCATAGTTATGGGACATTATGGGACATTATGGGACATAGAAGATAAAAATAGAATTCATACAGGGCTTAATTCCGCTCGCGATTAGATCAAAATGGGCCACCTATTCCTCGACATCGAGACCTAATCACTAATCCCATTTAGGACATATCTTCTTGAAATTGCAACTTCTGCATATCTTATCGTCCTCAGTTACTTTGAAATCCTCTTCTTTCGCAATATTGTTTTCTTCATCCGTGAGTAATTTCTTCATAGAAGCGATGCTGTCCCTCATATGCACCTTAACTTTCTCTACCACTTCATCATTTATCTCATAGTCGTCTACCTTATCTATTCGTAGGTTATATTTTTTGCAGACGATATTCTCTGGTGCAACATCCCATTTTTGATGCGAATATAATCCATAGCAGGATAGTTGAACATCCATTTCATCGTATCTCACCTTGCCTGTTTTCCAGTCAAATAGAACTATCTTATCTCTGTCCTTCAGTGCAAAATCAATCTGAACCCATACGGGAGTGCCCTCAAAATCGAAGTTCTGCAAGCTCTCAATAGGCATCCAATCAGCTACATTGATCGACTTTATGTACTGGAGCAGATCAGAGTTGAAGAGGTTGGTCACGCAGTTTTCTGCACGATCAAAAATCTCTTTCCATTCATCGTTGGAGACAAAGATATTGTATTCATGCTCGAATAATCCGTACTGTCTGCCGGAGAGCTTGGGATATTTTGTATAAAGTCCTTTTTCAGAGTTTTCGAAATCCTGTTTCATAGCTCTTCTAAGATTGCCCAGCAGAGTATATAGATCTGCCTCGTGCCCATGTCGTAATCTGCCCAGCAGGAATCCGACATATTCATGTACAATGCTTCCCAACCACATATGTCTTGACGATAAGTTCTTTAGGACATATATCTGCCTAACGCGCCTATCAGCATCATCTTTCCAGCCCCCCCAGGAGCCGTAGTAGTTGTAGAAGTATTTCCTTTCACACTCGTTGAATATGCCATCCCTTGACTTGGACCATGAAAACTTGTTTTTAAAATCAGCCATGTTTGAACCTAATATTATTTAGAACTTGAATCTTTAATTCTAGTGATATGTACTTAATTTTCGACACGGAGACAACGGGGCTGCCGCAGAGCTGGCATGCGCCGATTTCTGATTCCGATAATTGGCCCCGTTTAGTGCAGATTGCATGGCTCCAGTATGATGATTCAGAACGTGAGATAGGTGGACGCAGTTATATCATAAAACCGGAGGGTTTTGGCATCCCCCAGGAAGCTGTGGATATTCACGGTATCTCGACTGAAAGAGCGGGGGCCGAGGGGCATCTGCTTGAAGATATCTTAAATGAATTTTCGAACGCTGTGGGTCAGTCAGAGGTTTTAGTGGCTCACAGCCTGGATTTTGATGAAAAAATCGTTAGAGCCGAGCTTTTCAGGAAAAATATCCAGGATAATGTCTCAGGGATTAGAAAAATCTGCACGATGGAATCGTCAACCAATTTCTGTGAGTTGCCGGGGAATTATGGCTATAAATGGCCCAAACTATCAGAGCTTCATCATAAGCTGTTCGATACCATTTTTGAAGATGCTCACGATGCTTCTGTTGATGCTGCAACCTGCGCTAAATGCTTTTTTGAATTAAAAAAACGAGGAATCATAGATTAACGGACTGCTCTTTACATATAAAATTCGAGGTTATGGGGGGATTCTAATGGGAGGTCTTCCTTTGCACTATTGAAGATTCCATCCCTTGACTTGGACCATGAAAATCTGTTTTCTACCTCACCCATAGTACTCTCAATTTTACTTTAAGTTTAGATTCATATATCTTTTAGATTATTTGGGTTTGACTTATGACAGACGCGCCCCTAACTGAAATCGATGGACTTTTGAATGAGTTTGATTC
>JAHIKS010000029.1 GCA_018897475.1 Candidatus Altarchaeota archaeon | reverse complement strand
ATACTTGCCCTGTTTTTGCAGGCTTTTTCTGATGTGCTTGTATTTATCGTGGATGTGATGTGCTGACTTTCCAAGCTTCAGCACCTTACCCGTGGTCGGGTTTGAGGCAACAAGACAGTGCCCTTTAGTGTTTCTGTCAACGCCATATATGGAGGTTGTGGCGATTGCGGGTGGCTCATCATAACTCACCGAGATGTAGGCAAACTCACCACCAATTTCTACTTGGTTGATTTTCCTGAAAGTTTGGTGGAAGTATATCGGTAGTTGGAGTTTAAGGCAGGTGATGCACACCTGATTGTCTTTGACCCCAATACTCTGAGAGGGAACTGTTAGCTTGACGGATTTTGCCTTTTTAGCTGTCTCGCTTGATGCATACTTTTTGAGGATTTGGTTGCTGATGGCAGACTTTAAGCCGATGTGCCTGACATCGGCACTACTCCGTGATTTGGTCTTAATAGCGTACTTGGCTACCTTCTTGGCGAGTTTCAACTCTCTGCTGAAATCCTTTTCGTGCTTGATTTTGTAGGTCAGTATCATTTCCTTACTCTTGGTTTATTCCAATATGGGGATTTACATTTTGGACAATATTTTGGATTTATTCTTGTTGCCCATTTATGTTTACATCTATTGCACTCGACAATCCTAATATCCATAATATTATATTACCTTTCATCATATATAAATCAATTTTGGTGCTAACGCACACGCCATTCATCTCACAGCTAAAAGTTCGTGGGCTTTCTGGCTCAAAATTGTTGTAAGGAATTAATCGACTTGCTTCTCGCCCACGGCTGCCGAGATATCCTTCAGTTTCATAACGCTCTTTCCTGCAAAAACATTGACATCGATCAGACCGCTGGCCTTGAGGTCCTTTGCCCAGGACTCAATGGCTTCCTTATCGGAATCGAGCTCATTCACAGCCTCCTCCAGGCTGACGGAGCCCCTCTTGAGCAGAAACGCGAACAGAAGCCTCGCATCCGAGGCCTCCTCACCAGTAAGAATCTTCAGCTGCCTTATCTCCTTTGGAATCTCTTTTTTCTCCTTCTTAACATCCTTATGCTTCTCAATCACGCCGCTTACCTGCTTCTTCAGGATATCTTTTCTCTTCTCATGAATTTTTTTCTCCTCATCAAGACTCTTTTCCTCAACAGAAACAGGCGCCTCTTTGACATCATCGGCCTTCTTTACCACGTCCTTTATCTGCCTTCGCATCCTCTCTCTTCTGTCATTTAACTTCTCGCTTCCCAGCCTCCTCACCCTTTCGATCCTCCTCTTGACGTCATTCGTCTGCTTTTTGATAAGCTTTGGCTTGTATACTCTTGATACTCTGTTCTTCATACCCAGCTTTACCTCAACGTCCTCCTCCCTCATCTCTATATCGTCGACTCTTCCCCAGAGCTCTCTCTCCATCCGTTCCAGGTTCTCAATCCTAACTTCGATCTTTTCCATGTGGTCTTCCCAATCTGGTGCGTGATGAGGCATTTTATCTAGACTTATTAAAATATAGTCTAATATAGAATTTATAAGCTTTCCTAGTCATGAAAACCCTAAAAATACTCGATACGACGCTGAGGGACGGCGAGCAGACGCCCGGGGTAAGCCTTACCCCCGAGGAGAAGCTTGAGATAGCGAGAGCCTTGGACGACTTCGGGGTTGATGTTATAGAGGCCGGCTCGGCAATGACAAGTCCCGGCGAGCAGGAGGGCATAAAGCGGATTGCCAACGAGGGCCTGAAGGCGGAGATTTCAAGCTACTGCAGGATTCTACAGGCGGACATAGACACTGCCATGAAATGCGATGTAGACTCCATATTCCTTGTCACTCCGACATCGAAGCTTCACATAAAGTACAAACTTGGCATTACAAGGGACGAGCTGCTCAGGAAGACTCTCGAGTGCATAGACTACTGCAAGGACCACGGTCTCGTGGTCGATTTGTGCACAGAAGACGGCTCAAGGACGGAGCCGGAGTTCCTGCTCAAGCTGATGGGAGAGGCAACCGAGCACAAGATAGACCGGTACACAATAGCAGATACTGTCGGCACAGCAACCCCCGAGAGGATGAATGAGATATTCTCAAAGCTGAGCAAGAAGGCGAAGATTCCCCTGGGCGTTCACTGCCATGACGACCTTGGCATGGCTACTGCCAATACCGTGGCATCAGTAAATGCAGGAGTATCCATGGTCAACGTTACGGTAAACGGCCTGGGCGAGAGGGCGGGCAACGCACCCCTGGAGGAGGTCATAATGGCCCTGAAGGAGGGCTACGGCTACAAATTCAAGGTAGATACCAAGAAGATTTCAAAGCTCTCTGACCTTGTTGAGAAACTGTGCAGGATTCCTGTAGCTCCTAACAAGGCAATAGTCGGCGAGAATGCCTTTACTCACGAGGCGGGAATCCACGTTGACGGAATCCTCAAAAAATCGGAAACCTACGAGGCAATAAATCCTGAATCGGTGGGGGCAAAGAGAAGGTTCGTCCTTGGAAAGCACGTGGGCATGAAATCCGTCAAGAAGCTCCTCGACGAGCAGGGAATCGAGGTCAACGACGGACAGGCGAAGGAGATATTCAAGCACATAAAATTCATAGGCGACAAGGGCAAGAGGGTAACCAGCACGGACCTGGAGGCCATAGCGAACTCCGTTAAAGGTGTCGAGGTCAAGAAGGTGATAGAGTTGGACGAGCTCGTGGCAGTCGCGGGCAACAAATTCACTCCGACGGCATCGGTAAAGCTGAAGATAAACGGCAAGGAAGTTACGGAATCCTCGACAGGCACAGGGCCGGTGGATGCCGCGATAAAGGCCATAGAGCATGCAACGAGGGACTTCCCCTTTGAGCTTACTGAATACCATGTCGATTCCATCTCCGGCGGGACCGATGCACTGGTCCAGGTCATGGTCAAGCTCAAGTCCAGGGGCAGGATAATCACGTCCCAGAGTGCCGGGGCCGACATAGTACTCGCCTCTGTCGATGCTCTTGTCAACGGAATCAACCTGATCATTAGAAAGACTGACTGAAATGTCCATTGACAAAGCCAGTCAGGACCTCAAGTACCTTCTGGACAGGAATTACAATAGGACTACTGCCATCAATCTCGTTGTCAACAGGTACGAGCTCAGTGAGAAGAACTGCAATCTCCTCCACAGATACGTCTTCCCCGAGAAGGAAATCAGGGCGCACAGAAAAAAAATCTGCCCGCCCCGCAGGATGAGGGGTAAGAAAATCGTCATCGACGGCTACAACGTCCTCATAACAGTTGAAGCAGCCCTGGAAGGAAAGGACACCGTCCTAGGCATGGACGGAATCCTCCGCGACGTAAAGGGAATTTTTTCTAAGTATAAGTTCGATAAAAATTCAGAAAAGGCCATTGGCAAAATCCTCGAAAAGCTGAAGGAGTTCAAACCCTCCTCCGTCCTCTTCATATTCGACTCCCAGATTTCCAAGAGCGGAGAACTGGCGGCCTTCGTCCGGGAGAGGATGGAAGAGCATGGCCTGACAGGAGATGCAATAACAAGCCCCCATGCAGACAAAGAAATAAAGAAGCTCAACTGCATAACCCTCAGCTCCGATTCCATAATCATAGAGAACGTTGACAGGGTAATCGACCTCCCGTCAAAGATATCACGCCTTTAATATCCCCTGGAACCTTGCAATCTCGTTCAGGTGCTCAGGCGTGACATATCCTATAACGTGCCCCGACTCGATAACCAGAACGAATTCCTTTGCCAGCAGATTCGTTACCATGTCGTGCGCCAGAAGCTTTCCATCAACAACATCGGGCTTTCTGGCAAGTTTCTTTATGGGTTTGTCCAGGTTCTCCTGCCCAAGCCCGCGCAAATCCTCAAGCCACAGGACACTCATGATGGCCTTGCTCTCGTTAACGACGGGATAAAATTCCACGCCCGGCTTCGCTATCTGGGTCAGGAATTCTCTCAGAGTGAAATCTCCGTTTACATAATCCATACGCTTAGCCGCAATCTGCGCGACGGTAAGCTCTCCTAGCGAGTGCCTCAATCTAACGACCTGGTACTCCTGCCCCCCCACAAGGAATATCAGCGCGCCAATAACCAGCAACCATGGATTCCCAAAGAGACCAAGAACCACCATGACAGTCGCAATGATTCTCCCGACATTCACGGCAATTCTTGTCGCCCTTGTATAGTCTATGAACAGCGCAAGTATGGACCTGAATATCCTGCCGCCGTCCATGGGAAAGGCAGGAACGAGGTTGAAGAGGCCCAGCATCATATTGATCCAGAGCAGCAGGACGAGGATTCCCTGGGCGCTGGAGACGAGCATGGAGGGCTCCTCGAGGCTGGTCAGCATGGCCGGAATCTCCGCCACCGGGATTACCATGCTGAGCAGAAGAATGCATAAAAAAGCCATCACGAAATTGAAGAACGGCCCCGCAATCGACATCATCAGCTCAACAATCGGCTTCTCGGGAATCTCGATGCTGGCAACCCCCCCTATGGGGAGTAGAATTATCCTCGTGACCTTTATCCCATTCAGAATCGCAACTATGGAGTGAGAGAGCTCGTGCATCACAACGATGGTGAAGATTATTATGAAGAACACAAGCGTCTGCAATCCGGAAACCAGGCCGTCGCTCAGCCACCCCCACGCAAAGAAACCCACAAGAAGCAAAAGGAACGTGATGTGCAGCTCGACAATCTAATTTATATGCTGCTAAATCCATATATTAATATTAAGAGGAAACAAAATGATAATATCACCCATAGCAATAGAACTTACGAAAAGAGAAATAAAAAGAATACTAAAAACAGTATTCGTCAAGACTTAACTCCTTTTTATTCCCTAGTCTAACTATTCTAAGGGAGGTATATCTCCCTACTATAGCGTATGTAATTCTCAGATTTGTTCAACTATGGATGAATTACTCGGTGATCAAATACCTGATAAAAAGAAGAAGGTGGTGGAATTAAAATGTCCTACCTGTGGATTTAAAGAGTTAAAGAAAGTAGAGGATGATTACACTATCGTAGATGTTTGTCCCAAGTGTTATGCGTCAAAACAAAGACTTAGCGGCATATACGAAGCCATATCTATATATCCTGAAGTTTTGGATGACCTCAAAGGTATAATAGAACAAAAAGCAAATATCAAAGAAATTAAAATTAGCGAAGGAACGATACTTTTTAGAATAGACGAATCCCAATACAGGAAGGAGTATTTTCCTTACTTTAGAAACGAATTTAAGAAGCATAAATATGTTCCATTTGTAAGACAATCAGAAGAAAAAGAAGAGATTAATATTATCGCAGCCAAAGGTAAGGAAGAAACAAAAAAACAAAGCATTGGAAAAAACATTATTCTATTAATAGCTGTACTTATAACAACCACTTGGGCAGGTTATATCCTAGCGGAAGGTGATTTGTTAAATGGATTCTTGTTTGCACTATCCTTGTTTTTCATTGTAGGAACTCATGAACTAGGGCATATGGCAGCAGCAAGGTATCATGGTATCGATTATTCTCTCCCATATTTTATCCCCGTCCCTCCATTCATCAGCCCTATTGGTACGTTTGGTGCAGTAATCTCTTCTAAATCGCCTACTAATGATAAAAATGCTCTCTTTGATTTGGGGGCAAGTGGACCCATAGCCGGGTTTATTGTTATGGTTATCGTGTTAGCTATTGGTCTATCTTTATCAGAATTAGTACCTGTAGCTGAAGCAACTGAAAGGAGTTTTTTTCAATTTCTTCGTCCACCACCTATAATGCTATTCTTAATCGGGATCATATTTGACCCTTTTAGTATTCTCCCGATTACCACAAATGAGTTAGCAATTTCCCTACATCCTATTGCAATGGCTGGTTTGATTGGTGCAATAATGACTATGTTAAATCTAATGCCTGTTGGTTTCTTGGATGGTGGCCACATCTCAAGGTCACTGCTAAATACTCGGTCGCAGAAGGTTCTCTCCTACATAGTTGCTTTCATTACATTTATATTGGGATGGTGGCTAATGGCCCTACTCATGATACTAATGTCAGGTGTGGGACATCGTGGTCCGTTGGATGATGTATCGGAACTTAGCATATCACGGAAAATAATAGTCCCCATTATACTGTTTATTCTAGTTTTGTGCATTACTATCCCTGTGATGCCTGCCTCATGAATTGGATGTATGAATTGCCTTTCTAGGTTTTATCGCATTCCATTGTTATGTAGTTAACGTTGTCTATTCCCAGTTTATAAACGCTTAGACTGACCCAAACTGCTGCTCAGTTACCTCTAAACACTCCGAATTTTTATCTATTCTAAGTCCATCTTAATCGTGATGCAGCAGTCATCCCTTAGCATCAACGTAGCCTACCAGTCTAAAAATTTTTAAGCCCGACTGCTATCTGTTTTGTTTTTTAGTTTTTAGTGTAATTAGACGTATGACATTTTACGTCTTTCATTTTTATACTACGAAGCTTTAGATATAATTGTTATTGGTGACAGAGCTATTGCGTCATCTCTAATAGTGATTTAATAAAAGCTATAGTCTTGGATTTCGATGATAAAAGAATTTAGAGTCGCCTATCGTGACGGACCTGGGCATGTCCCTAAAATGTACTAACTGTAAAGGAGGTGAAAACCATGTTTAGAAAACTTGGGATGTTAGGTATTGTTCTGATGACTGCCATTGCTATGTCAAGTGTTGCAAGTGCTATGACTTTGATCCCGTGGGAGTTCTTTAGTGGATGTCCAGATCTACTTCAGGTCAAGACATGTAATGCAGAATGGACTTGTGGGGGAGGAGAGACCTATCCAGTAGACGTATGTGTCTGCAAATATCCGTGGGAAGGCATAGACTGGGGTGCAATAATAGATGAAGTAATGTGGAACCTGGGAACTCTAGCCCTTCCACCTGATGTATTCAATGAAAATGTTTGTATAATGACACTAAGTACATCTATGGGGGAATCAATTATAGAATGTGCTACGGCGGCCTGTCCAACAGATGAAGATATGTTAACTATGATATATCTGTGGAGTGCTGATCAGGTAGATAACTTCTGTGTGCTTGATATGATTGATAAGTGGTCATCAGGTACTTGTGTTGTAAACAATGCATGTTATAACAACTAAATAAGTACTTCTCCCATTTTTTATTTTTTTCTTTTACCATTAAATCAGTTTCAATTCAGGTCTATAAACACAGTTACTGCTTAAATTCCAGCTAAAGTCGAATTTGTGCAGCTCAATAGATATACCAAGGACTTTCAGAATCTTGTAAGATGATCTCATTTATCACCCTCTCTGCATGGCAGTAATCCCTGTCCTTGCTACTTCCTTTACCCCGACGTTCTTCACCAGCTGGATGAAGGCGTCAATCTTATCCGAACTACCGGTCACTTCAATAACCATAGAATCCGGGCTTACGTCAACCGCCCTGCCCCTGAAGACATCGGCATACTGGATGACCTGGGACTTGTCCTGCTCCTTCGGGGTGTGCAGCTTTATCAGGCACAGCTCCCTGGATATGGCCTCGTCCTTCGAGATGTCAGTGACCTTTATGACGTTGACGAGCTTGTTCATCTGCTTCTCTATCTGCTCAAGCATCTGGTCATCGCCCTTTGTCAGGATGGTCATCCTCGCAATCTTCGGGTTGTCTGTTGGCCCGACGGTAATGCTTTCTATATTGAACTTCCTTCTCGTGAACATGGAAGCAACCCTCTGCAGAACCCCGGGTTTGTGCTCAACCAGCGCAGTAAAAATGTGCGTTCTCATGGTATAAGTTTATAGATGGGAGTTTTAAAATATGCTGTAGTTGAGAATTCTTGTTCTGAGGTGCTGAGGAATTAATTTGTAGTGCCTAACTTTTCTGATTCGGCTGGGAATTCTCGCTGCTGGGTGCCATGGATTCAGAGTGTGTAGTGCCTAACCCAATATACCGTAAATCTGAACTCATTTATCCTGCAGAACCTTCTCTACATCCACAAGAAATTCTGACCAGACGCTTGGAATACCTCTAGCCAGTTCTTCCAGAGGTGCTGCATCGATCATGAAGCCATATCCGTGAACGAAAAAATGTCTGAAAGCAAGGTACTCGCGAAGCTTGTCTGCCAGTGTTTCCGGCAATATGTTATTTGAGACTGAGACGTCCAATAGCTCCTTATGCCATGTATCTGAATGAGGGACAATGATACCCTTTTCCTTTAAAACCTGTTTCAGAATGTTCTCTACGCCATTATAAATGTTGTGGAGGAATGTGGCGATCGCAGCCAGCTCGATAACTGACTTCTCTTCCTTATTCATAGCGGTTTCTAGGTCAGCCAATACTCTATCCACATTCTCTTTCTCGGCATTGACCTTTTCAGAAAGACTAACCATAGATCTTCACACCGTTCTTTTCCACGAGATCGTTGAACAAAGATTTTCTGGAAAGGTCGACAAGGTCGACGTTCTTCGGGAGATTTTTAATCAACTCCGCATAGAACTTGAAGAACGACCTCGGTGGAACTCCCTTTACGCCGATGTCGATATCGTTGGCTTCGGCGCCCTTCTCAATCGAGGAACCGAAAAGGAAAAGTGAGGATGCGTTATACTCCTTCGCACATTTCACTATTATATTTTTATCCTCTTCTGTTAGCATTTTCACCACCTGTTAAAATCCATATATTCTTGATAATTATAGTGACTAAAAGCATATATGTGTTTCTCCCGCACATCTATGCACTATTTCTGCGGACATATCTACTCCTTTGAGATTTCAACAGCCAACTGCTCTGGTAGCGAGCCAGTTAGAATAAGACACAATAAATGGGTTGATCCGGCTGTTCCCCAGGTT
>JAHIKS010000028.1 GCA_018897475.1 Candidatus Altarchaeota archaeon | reverse complement strand
TCACAAACAATTGGGGCAAAACCTGGCGGGGGCTGCAGATGAACCAGCCCATGAACTATGGATGATTCCCTACACACGGGATGAGCATAGAAACTCCGAGTCGGGGTTAGACGCCCCGACATTTATGTCGGGGTAGTTCACTTTACTCAGCACGTGTTTTTTCACTTCTTTGCTAGACTTGTTGGCCTTAATCTCAATTGACTTCCTGAGCTGTTTCCTGAATTTATTTCGCCGCATGTTCTTGATGATACGGTCAAGAGGTTTGTGGTCCTCGACGAATAATGCAGCTATTACAAGATATTTTGAACCACGTATACCTAGGTCTCCGCTCTCGTCAATATAAATATAGCACATAGCACCAAGATTATTGGATTCCTCAAAAATAAGGTAGGTTAGCCCCTACACCAACAGCTCCATCTCATCCGGGTTCAGCACCGCCTTGTCGAATTCATCATCCACCAGCCGGGGGCACGCCGTATTTATCCAGCAGCCGATGTCGTAGCCCAGCAGCCTGTCCGGGCTGAGCTCAACTCCTGCGAAGAGGATGGCCTTCTTTCCCTTGACCTCCAGCTGCTTCTGGATTTCACGGGCTTGCTTGAGATTGAACTGGCCTTCCTTGGTGGAGACGAGGATGCCGAATTTCTCAGCAGTCAGAGAGCGGGTGATTCTCCCTTTCTTCTTCTTGAGCCAACGCTCCCTTTCCTCCTGGGAGATTTCGTCGGCATTGCCGGAGTAGGGGTTCGCGACGAAGACCGGCTTCTCCGTCTTCAGCGAGATTCCGAGCGGATGAAACCTGCCGGAGCCGATGTAGAGGAATGCGTCGACCTTTCCCTCGATGGCTGCTGCAGCCTCCTGGTTGCAGCCCAGGACCTGGCCGCCGACAACGGCTTCAACGCCGGAATTGCCCAGAAATTCCCCGGCTTTTTCCAACTGCGAGAGGTGCTGGGCAGTAGTAACGAGTCCTATTCTTTTGTAGTTCTCAATCATAGAAAGAATCTTCTTCAAAACAGGAGTTATATCGGCCTTGTGCTCACATGGAATAAAGAGGGTCTCCATTTCAGTGGGTCATCTTCAACAGGATGTCCGTCCGGGTTATGATGCCGATTGGTTTGTCGTCGTCCATCACTATCAGCCGGCCCACGTCGAGTTCCTCCATCCTCTGGATGGAATCGAGAATGCTTGCGTTCTGGTCTATGGTGAAGACGTCCCGGAGTGCTATGTCCTTCGCCTTTGGGTTCTTCATCTTCTTTGCAACGGCCCGGGTTATCTCGTCTAATGTAACCATGCCAACCAGCCTGCCGTTCTCGATGATTGGGGCCGCGTTGATTCTGTGCTCCGTAAGCTTTTTTGCGCACATGCTCATGTCGTCGTCTGCCTTCACAGTTATCAGCTTCTTGCAGGCAACGTCCTTCACCCTGCCCTTCGGGATGCTGCTTATTCCGCTGCACTCGAGCATAATCTCGCTTTTGCTGTCGTCTCTCCCTATGACCTTGCCCCTCACGATTACGTGATTGATAGGGGTAGGGCCGGCAGTTATGTGCTCGTATTCCTTTATCTGCCGCGTATCTCCAAGGACTGTGATAATTGCCTTGCACTCGTTGGGGTGGGCAATGTTTATAAGAATTATTTTCTGCAGGTCAACGTCCTTGACCCTCTCCTTGTTCCTGTAGATTCCGACGTGGGAGGGCTTCTCTATCTTCTGCAGCTCAAGAACCTCGTAGGCCTTCAGGGCCGGGGTGTAGCCACCCTTCGGTCCAGGGACTCCATCAACATAGCCCAGGGCTCTGAGCGTCTGCATCTGGTTCCTTATGGTCCCGGGCGAACGCTCCAGGTCATTCGCTATGTCCTCGCCCTTTATGGCACCCCTCTTCTTCTCATAGAGCCTTATCAGAGCGTCAAGAATCTCCCTTTGCGTCGTGCTGATCATCTTTGCCACCACCCCCCTCAGGTTTATTTTCGGCCTTTGACCATTCCTCAGTAAATGTTATCTTGCTGTTGCCCAGATACTTGAATATCTCCGCAGCCAGTGAGGCCTTCCTCACAAGGATGTTGCGGTCCTTGTATGCTTTTTCCGGGATTCTTATTTCCAGCATTCCAGCCTTCAGCTTTATGTCAAAGTCCTTGGAGTCGTTGAAGCTCCTCTCTACCAGGAACCTGGCCTTGTCAGCATCGGTTGCTGCCTTCTCCTCGACCTTTACCTCAAAGACAAGGGTCTTTCCGGAAAGCTCGTGATTGAAATCTACTCTCACCCTACCCCCTGCGACGGTCTGAATTCTGGCCGGCCTGCCATCCAGCTCTATGGGCATGCCGGGGATGGGGGTTATCCTCTCTTTCTTGAAGACTGCCCTTGGAACCAGGCGAACCAGCTTCGGGTCCTTCTTCCCGTAGCCCTTCTCAGGGGAAATCTCCACCTTCTTCTTGTCGCCACTCTTCATGCCCTTCAGCTCCTCATCCAGTCCGGGGATTACCTGGCCCCCGCCGACCACCACAGGAAAGAGGGCGTAAATCTTCTTCTCGTCGAATATGTCCTCCTTCTTCGCCACCTCCTTGCTTGTGGTGTCGAAAACACGTCCATCCTTTACCCTGCCGGTGTAGGAAATCTTGATAAAATCTGTCATTATTGATAATTAAAAATCTATATAGTATTAACAATTCAGTTTTTAAAAAGAGAGGTTTATATTTCCCTAATCCTATTATCTTTTCTACCTTTGACCCGTCTTAGCGTAGCCTGGTTAACGCGTCCGCCTGTAGTTGGTTTATGGCGAATAGCCATACACGGACGGCAGCAGCCAGCGGAAAACCCCCCGTTCAAATCGGGGAGACGGGAACTCTTAGAATAGAGGAACTGATTTTGCAGTTCAGCCCCGGTAGTGTAGAGGACCATCATGTGAGGTTGTCGACCTCACGACTCGGGTTCGAATCCCGACCGGGGCGAGGGTTTGAAATTCGAGTCCTCAACTTATAAGGAATGACTCGAATAGATAACTGCCCTAACTCCTAAAAGGATTGCCCAACTCCTCGGAGGTCAAGAATGGAAAATCCGAGGATAGAAGAAAAGGAGTTAGATATACACCACAGGAAGAAATCTCTGGAAAATACGAAACGAATTCTGAAACAGTCCAAGATTGGAAGCAGAAACAAGACCCTGATTCTGGAATACGTAAGAAGCAAGGTTCTTGGAGAAAGTATAGGTGTTGCCCGACAGGAAAAGCTGATAAGGCACCTGCGGATACTGGCAGAGCATTTAGGCAGGCAGTTTGACAAGGCAGCCAAGTCTGACATAGAGAAACTTGTCGAAAAGCTCTACAGCAGTGAGGTCAAGTGGGGTGAAAGGAAGAAGAAGATAAGCGAGTGGAGCAAGTATGACTATGTAGTGATTCTGAAGGGCTTTTTCCAGTGGCTGAAGAACTGCAAAGAGCCGGAAGAAACATCATGGATAAAACCACCCAGACCAAGGCCAAAGAGACTGAAACCAGCAGACATCATAAGCTGGGAGGATGCAGTAGCGATGAGCAAGGCAGCCACAAACCCACGGGACAGGTGTTTGCCCTTGATTCTATGGGGATCAGGTCTGCGTATCCAAGAGCTTCTTACATTGAAGCTGAAGGATGTTGAGCAAGTCAACGGAGGAGAGGCTGTAATCCTGCACCTGAGGCAGAGTAAGACTGATGAAAGAGACCCCTTAGTTGTTCGTGGTGCTGCTGCTTTGCTGGACTGGATGCATTATCATCCTTTAGGGGATAATGAGAATTCCTATCTCTTTGTCAATCTGCAGAACAACAGACCGCTGGAATACCCGCAAACGAGGCTGAAACTGAAGGAACTGGCCAAGAGAGCTAAGATTGAAAAGGACGTGAATCCCCACGCCTTCAGGAAGGCATCCGCCAGCTATTACCTGCATTTCCTGACACCCTCCGAGCTGAAAGCCAGATTTGGATGGACTCAGTCAAGCAAGCAGCTTGACGTCTACTGCTTCCCTGACGAGGACAGGGTGAACCAAAGGCTTTTGGAGATACACGGGCTGGCGGCTGCCGAGAACGGAAGCATCGGAAAGCCAGAAAGCATGACAAAAACATGCTCTGTATGCGGGAAAGTCAATGAAGCAGACAGGGAGTATTGCAGCATCTGCAAAAGACCCTTGGATATGCACAGAGTTACACAGGTTGAGGAGCTAAAGAGGTTGGGTGATGAAAGTCTTGAAGAGCTGGAGAAAGAATACCCAGAGATAAACAAGTTATTCAAAGAGATACTGAAAAGAAAATTCAAAACATATCTTGGCACATAGAAAGACTATTTTGAGCGAGGGGAGGTTTCCCTCCCCCGCTCTTGCCCTAACTCCTCAATAATCTCACCCAATGCCCTCCGATATAAGGGATTGAGCGAGCCTAAAAAGCCAGGGTTCTTCTTTATTTCCTTTCTTATTTTCTCTAAGTTCATTTCTATCACTCCGAAATTTTAATCTGATAGATGTTTCTCAATGATTCCACTACTTTCGTTCCTTTATCCGTGATCGAAAAGTAATACACCAAATTATGTCTCTTCTTTTTTGATACTGTCGTCTCCTGCTTCTGTTCTTTATCAACGAATCCATGCACATACAAAACATCAAGATGGTAATGCACGGAATTGGATTCTATTCTCTCGTTGAAGATGTTTCTCAGGGCATCACGTATCATTGTTACCTTCAGCTCTGGGTTGTTTGAGAGGACTTCCAGTATCCTGTACCTGGTCTGGGTGATGATGCTCAGATCAACCTGATTAAGTTCTTCCATTCTTCTAAACCAATGGCTTCAAATTTTTGTCAATGAATTATCAAATTCCCTTCAGGAATTCTTCTCTGATCTTACAGAGAGCTATTCTTTGATTATTTGGGCCATATATCCTGCCGAGTTTTTTATTATTTGCTGGATGGAATTGTAGTGCCTAACTCCACAGGGTGTTGGTTTCTGGGGGTGTAGTGCCTAACTTTCTTGGAATCTCTCAGATTCAGGATGAACAAAACTTATCTTACCCTCTTTTAGTTCATAGAGGATACCCTTGTTTTTGAGTTCCTCGATTGCTTTTTTAGTTAGGTCTTCAGGAATGCCTTTTTCAGTTGTATTGTTAAAGATTATGAGATCATAGTCTGCGAAACCATCATCAGAATCCTGGCAGATTTCAGAGATTGTTTTTTTAACCGTTTTTGTAGTTTCTCGTATGTTTTGGGTATGGGAAATGCCGTCCATATCGTCCATATCGCCCTTAACATCAGTTTCGGCATTTTCAATATCGTCCACTTGGACGGTACTATCGTCTAGGTTTTCATTACCGTCCACAGTATCGTCCAGATTTTTCTGATAGCTAGCGCCACTCATGGACGGTTGGACGCTTTGGACAGTTTTTTCCTTTATTAAGGATATTTTTCGTTTATCACTTTTGGAGAATTCTACTCGAATACCTTCATCCTGCAGGTTGGTTATTAGCTCCCTTAACCTCAGCTTTACTTTATTGGGTGC
>JAHIKS010000027.1 GCA_018897475.1 Candidatus Altarchaeota archaeon | reverse complement strand
TTGGTCTTTACGATTCGATTTGTTGAGGTGGCCACAGTTGCTGCACCTGTGTGAGGTATGTTTGGCCACCTCAACAAATCGAATCGTAAAGACCAAGCACATTTCAAGTGTTTGGGGTGTGGTTATGAAGTGAACGCCGATTTTAACGCTTCCGTTAATATTGCCAAAGTCTTCCGTGAGGGAGCACCCTCCCAGCCTACATGGTTGGGTGGATAGGGCGAACTAAACCGCCCTTGTTCTGGTTTATACCTGAGCCAAAAGCGTTGAAGGATAAGTTGGACTAAAACGCCAGCCCCTTTAGGGGCGAGTAGTTTACGTAGAATATATGGAGGGAATTTAAATTAAATTCCTATATGGTTAAATTGCCTGAATTCCGCACGATTGCGGGAATTCAAATCAGAAGTTAGGCACTACAAATACCAACATGTTATCCCCCGCATCGCAACACCCTCCTTTTTCCCACGATAACGCAACAGTGCCTAAAAACATACATCTAAGTATATTTAAATACTAAATCGGTTATAAATAACCATGATATCAGTCAATCCAATAGGTATAGAACTCCCAGAAAGGGACCCGGAGAAGGCATATCTCGCGGTCTGTCACAGGGACAGCTACCTCCTCGAATCATCCGACGGGGGGGAGAAGGTTGCCCGCTATTCATTCATCGGCTTCAATCCGATAGCCAAGCTTACAGTAAGTGGCGGGAAAGTCAGCTTCAATAGCAAGGACTCGGTGCTCAAGGAGATTCAGCCCGATGGTAAAAACCCACTGGAGATTCTAAGAAATATCATGTTAAAATTTGAACTGAATTCAAAGCCGATGGCGAGATTCTTCGGCGGTTTTGTGGGCTACTTCTCCTACGACCTGGTCAGGCACCTTATCGAACTGGAGGAAAACTCAATCAACGACCTCAAACAGCCGGTCTGTGAATTCATCCTCTCCAAGAATAACATAATCTTCGACCACAAGGAGGGCAAGACGTACCTGCTCTCCCATGAATTCTCCGACTTCGATAAGGATGATGTCACTGACGAACTGACCTCCATTTCAGAAAAAATCATAAACTTCGAGAATCCATCAACAAAGGAGAACGGCAAACCAATCAGCTTCGAATCCAACCTATCGAGAAAGGAGTTCGAATCCTCTGTCCGGGACGCGAAGGAGTACATCAAGGCCGGAGACATATTCCAGGTCGTTCTCTCGCAGAGGTTCGGGACAGACTTTGACGGGGACCACTTCAGGGTCTTCCAGCAGCTGAAGAAGATAAACCCCTCCCCCTACATGTACTTCCTCGACCTTGGCGACAGGAAGATAGCCGGTTCCTCCCCCGAGATGCTCGTCAGGGTCGAGGACAGGAGGGTCGAGACGTATCCCATAGCTGGAACGAGGCCCAGGGGGAAGGACGCTGCGGAGGACGAAAGACTGGCAAAGGATTTGCTGGCTGACGAGAAGGAGAGGGCAGAGCACCTAATGCTTGTCGACCTAGGAAGGAACGACATCGGAAGGGTTGCAAGATTCGGAACAGTTGAGGTGACGAAATTCATGGAGATTGAGAAATATTCTCATGTGCAACACATAGTATCTGAGGTTGTAGGGGAATTGAAACCAGAGATGGATGAATTCCACGCCTTTGAGAGCATATTTCCGGCAGGCACTGTATCGGGGGCTCCCAAAGTCAGAGCCATGGAAATAATAGAGGAGTTGGAACCAACAAGGCGGGGAATCTATGCCGGTTCGGTCGGCTATTTTTCCTTCAATCGCAATCTTGATTCAGCGATAACCATCAGAACCATAGAGTTTGAGGGCAACAGGGCCTATGTCCAGGCCGGGGCCGGAATAGTTGCCGACTCCGTCCCCGAGAGGGAGTACGAGGAGACCGTGAACAAGGGCATGGCGCTGCTCAAGGCCCTGGAGGTTGAAGGATGAAAACGTTAGTCATAGACAACATAGACTCATTTGTCTACAACCTGGTGCAGTACGTTGGCATACTGGGAGGGAATCCCATGGTGCTGCAGAACAACGCAAGGATGGAGGATGTCAGGTGCGTTATAGAGCGGGAGGGAATCTCCCACATCATAATCTCCCCCGGACCAAAGAGGCCGGAAGACGCGGGGATTTCAAATAATATCATAAAAGAATTCGGCCAAAAAATCCCCCTGCTTGGCGTCTGCCTCGGGCATCAGTGCATAGCCCATGTATTCGGCGGAAAGATAAGGGGAGCGAACGTCCTGATGCACGGGAAGGTAAGCAAGATAGAGCACAACGAAAAGGGAATTCTCAAGGGAGTTCCAAATCCTCTTATTGCAACAAGATATCATTCCCTTGTAGTGGATGAGGAATCCCTCCCGGACTGCCTGGAGATTACCGCAAAAAGCCAGGACGATGGGGAGGTAATGGCGATCAGGCACAAGGAATTCCCAATATATGGCCTTCAATTTCATCCAGAATCCATTCTTACAGATGACGGAATGAAAATAATGAAGAATTTCCTAGAGGTGAAAGAATGAAAGAATTAATTTCCAAGATAGTTGGCGGAGAGAATCTAACCGCAGAGGAAGCCGAATCTGCAATGAAGACGATTATGAGCGGGAATTCAAACGAAGTTGAAATTTCATCCTTTCTCACCGCACTAAGAATGAAAGGCGAGGCCTCCGAGGAGATAGCATCCTTCGCGAAGATAATGCGGGAATTCGCTTCGAGGATTGAGCCCCAGGTTGATGGCACTCTTGTTGATGTCTGTGGCACAGGTGGAGACATGCTGAATACATTCAACATATCAACGACCTCTATGTTCGTCGTCGCAGGAGCCGGAATTCCCATAGCGAAGCACGGTAACAGGGCGTTGACATCGAAGTCCGGTTCTGCTGATGTTCTGGAAGAATTGGGAGTAAATCTGAATTCCGATTTTGATAAAATTAAAGAATCCATCGAGAAGGTGGGAATCGGCTTCATGTTCGCTCCTATGCACCACCTGGCCATGAAGCACGTAATGCCGGTAAGGAAGCAGCTCGGATTCAGGACGGTCTTCAATATTCTTGGCCCTCTGACGAATCCCGCAAATGCCGGGGCCCAGCTGATGGGGGTCTTTGACCCCGCTCTTACAGAAACCCTCGCAAACGTCTTCAAGATTCTCGGGCTTGAGAGAGCAGTCGTAGCCCATGGCGACCCGGGCCTTGACGAACTCTCAACCCTTGGAAAGACGAAGGTTTCGGAGCTGAAGGACGGAGAAGTCAATACCTATTTCATAAAGCCCGAGGAATTCGGCCTTTCGATAGCGAGGGAAGAGGACATCGCCGGAGGAACAGCAAAGGACAATGCAGAGATTTTGAAGAACATCCTTGCAGGAGAGGACACCGGTCCAAGAAGTGACATAACCCTTCTCAACGCCGCAGCCGGAATTCTCGTCGGAGGGATGGCCGATAACCTGACAGAGGGAATGGAGGTAGCAAAAGACTCTCTGGAGAGCGGCAAGGCTCAGAAGAAACTGGAGGAATTAGTTAAATTTTCAAAATGAAGTTTGAATTTGATAAGGTTGGTGCTGAGAAGGCAAAGGAAATCGAAAACCTCAAGGAGCGACGCTCCCTAATCTCAGCAATCGAGAAGGCCAGAGCGGAGGGAAGAATCCCTATCATTGCTGAAACAAAGAAGGCAAGCCCCTCCTCTGGCAGGATAAGCGAAATTGAGCCAAAGGATGCAGCAAAGCTGTTCGAGAAGGCTGGAGCGTGTGCAATCTCAGTTCTGACAGACAAGAATTTTGACGGAAGGATATGTGATTTAAGACAAGTCAAGAATTCAGTCAGCATCCCCGTCCTTAGAAAGGAATTCATCGTTGATGAATTTCAAATATATGAAAGCCACGGCAACGGGGCAGATGCAATCCTGCTGATTGCAAAACTGTTGAAGGAGAAAACCAGGGAATTTGTTGATGTTGCGAATTCACTTGGCATGGAAACATTGGTTGAGATTCATGATGAAGAGGATTTGGAATTTGCCATTAATTCAACTTCCAAAATAATCGGCATAAACAACAGGGACCTCAAGACCATGGAGATAGAGTTAGGCACTACAGAGCGCCTGGCCCCAAAGATTCCCGCTGACAGAATCATAGTCAGCGAGAGCGGAATCCTGGGTAGAGAGGACCTGGACAGGGTTCTCGCTGCGGGAGCCCAGGCAGCCCTCATAGGCACCGGTATAATGAAGTCAGAAAACATAGAGGAAAAGCTCAGGGAATTCATCAGAAAATGAGAGTCAAGATTTGCGGAATAACCCGGAAAGAAGATGCATTACTCGTAGCAGGTCTTGGAGCGGATGCAATCGGCATAGTCAATGTCAGGGAGTCCAAGAGATTCACGTCCTTGGAGAAGGCAAAAGAAATATTCCATTCAGTTCCGCCCTTTGTTTCAAGGGTAATAGTAATCGCACCGGCGAATCTCGATGAGGTCAGGCGGGTGGAGGAGACGGGGGCAGACCATATCCAGCTCCACGGGGAGGAAAGCCCGGAGTTCGTGAAGGAAATCCGGGAGAACTCAGGTCTGAAAATAATAAAGCAAATCCCTGTCGTGGATGAGAATAGTATAGAGGCTGCGAGAATCTACTCCAGCCTGGTGGACGCAATCCTCCTGGATACGAAGGTCAGAGATACGATGGGCGGCACAGGAAAGACCCACGACTGGAGCATCAGCAGGAAGATAGTGGAATCAGTAGATAAGCCGGTGATTTTAGCCGGGGGGCTAAACCCGGACAACGTTGCGGAGGCAATAAAAGGGATAGGTCCCTACGCCGTCGACATTGCCTCGGGAGTGGAGGCAGAGCTGGGCATAAAGGACCCTGAGAAGGTAAGGAGGTTCATTCAAAATGCTACCCAATGAGCTAGGAAGGTTCGGAGAATACGGGGGTAGATTCGCCCCAGAGGTACTGATGCCCGCACTCGAAGAGCTGGAGAAAGGCTTTGAAAAATTTAGGAAAGACAAGGAATTCCTGCAGGAACTAAATTATTATCTCAAGGAATTTGCCGGCAGACCTACTCCGTTATACCTTGCAGACAACCTCACAAAGAAGACAGGCGGAGCAAAAATCTATCTGAAGAGAGAGGACCTAGTCCATGGAGGCGCTCACAAGCTGAACAACACCCTCGGGCAGGCCCTGCTGGCAAAGAGGATGGGCAAATCCCGGCTCATAGCGGAGACTGGAGCAGGCCAGCACGGAGTCGCAACAGCAATAGCGGCATCAGCAATGGGCCTGAAATGCGAGGTCTACATGGGCACGGAAGATATTGAAAGGCAGAAGCTGAACGTATTCAGGATGAACCTTCTCGGAGCCAAAGTCATCCCTGTGGAATCCGGCTCATGCACCCTCAAGGACGCAATCAACGAGGCCATGAGGGATTGGCTGGCAAACGTGGAGGATACCCACTACCTCATTGGCTCAATAGTCGGCCCCCATCCATACCCCCTGATAGTCAGGGAATTCCAGCGCGTCATAGGGAAGGAGACGAAGGAACAAATCCTGGAGAAGGAAGGAAGGCTTCCCGATAAAATATTCGCCTGTGTTGGAGGGGGTAGTAATTCCATGGGGATATTCTACGACTTCATAGGGGAAAAGGAAGTAGAGCTGATAGGCGTTGAGGCAGCAGGGAAAGGAATCAAGACCGGGGAGCACGGCGCAACCTTATGCGCCGGAACCGATGGCGTGCTGCATGGAATGAACTCAAAACTGCTGCAGGACAAATTCGGTCAGATTAAGGTTTCATATTCAATCTCAGCCGGCCTTGACTACCCCGGTGTAGGTCCGGAGCTGAGCTATCTTGTAAAGGAGGGCAGAATCCAGCCCACCTCTGTAACGGATGAGCAGGCTCTCGAGGCGGTAAAGCTTCTGTGTGAAATTGAAGGGATTATACCCGCTCTCGAATCATCCCACGCAATATACAAGGCTGTAGAAGCAGCGAAGGGGATGGACAAGGATAGCATAGTAGTAATAAACCTTTCAGGCAGGGGAGACAAGGATGTATTTGTCGTTGCAGAAGCACTGGGAGCCAAGCTCTAATCCCTGTAGAAGGGAATCTCCTCCGGCAGCCTGATGTCATAAAATAAATCCTTTTCCAGCTCCCTGCTGAGGCTGCAGAATCCCGCCGTCCTGTTGCAGATGAAGTAAGAGTCCTCGAAAAGAATGCCGTCCTTTGCGATAAGGTAGGGGCTTTCTCCCTCAGCAAGAATTCTCTTGTCGTTATGTGATTCAAGACCACACCCAACCTCGCTGCATATTATCTTCAGATTCTCCTTTGGATAACAAAGGAATTCACAACTCTCGCAGTTCTGGACGCAGATATCATTTATGTAATAAATGGCTGAACCGGATACCGTAAAGCGGGAGCCGTCATCCCTCATCAAATGCAGCAGGAATCTTTCAGGAGCAAATACTCCAAGAACAAAGTAGCCGTTGTCCCAGACAGCAAAGACCCCAAGAATTATGTGGATTACAATCAGCACAGAAATGGCAGTCAGAAAAATCCTCTTATCCATCCTATGACTCTATTCTCGGCGCGAGATAATAAACGACTCTGCCTTCACCGATTGCATATTCAAGCTTTAAGGGAGCATCACTCCTTAGCTTGAGTATAACAATACTCCCCTGGTCTGCCGCCCTCAGGAGACTGTCTAACTGATCGAGAGAAAAGACTGCCCTTGCCTTCTCCTTGACATCTATACTCATTATGCTCTCCTTCGGGATTTCTATGTCAACAGAACCGGTATCTCCCTCAGCCTTGATAGTAAAACCCTCATCTGCAGAAATTGATATGTGATTGCTGACCAGCTCGGAATCCTTGAGTGCCTCCTTAAGGACATTGGCTCCAATCTTGATCTCAGCAGTAAATTCAATTGACGGCTCCTTCGGCGCCTGGGTCGTTGATTCTATTATCCCCAGATTGAACCTCCTCTTGGTTTCCCCCACGAAGTTCATGGTGAACTTCTTGTCTAGGGAGAGCTCTATCTTATCCTCGGCCCTGGCTCTCTTCGTAATCTTTGAAAGCTCGGCAAAGTCTAGGTCTATGCTGGTTTCCTTCTCAACCTCGTACTTCTCAAATGAGGACTCCGGCATCTTAAAATCCACGAGTGCAATTTGTGACGGGTCCATGGCCCTGAGCTTCAGACCGGTCTTTGCTATCTGCAGCGTACCTTCATCTATCAAAGACGCAATAGCCTCTATAGAACTCTTCCACGCCTTGGTGTCTGAAATAAGCGCTTTGAACATTTTAATTATATAGGATTATTCGTTAAAAGACAATGAATTCTTTGTAGTGAGGAGAGGCAAGAGTTAACGAGATTAAATAAAACGACACCAATAATTAATGATGACTGTTCCTGATGAGATTCTTGAGAGGGTTGAGAGATTTGAGAGGAATAAGAAAATCTATACTAGTCAGGGCTATAATGAGACCCCGTTGCGGGAAGAATTCATCAA
>JAHIKS010000026.1 GCA_018897475.1 Candidatus Altarchaeota archaeon | reverse complement strand
TATATGGAAACAGGCCGGAGCAGTTCTTCATGGCGACCATAGAATTAGAGGACCGCTTTGGAGAGGATGTGAAGAAGCTTCCATGGCCTGCAGTCGGCCTTTACTCCTACTTTGTTGACAGACTCGGAATAGGCCTCAAACAGATGCTGGCCGGAGTCAGGAAGTGGAAATTAGACCTTATCGACAGGAACGACCTAGCATCCCTGACGGACAGGGCAAAGACAGTTACCGGAATCCCCCTGGTTGACGAGGTCGAGCAGGACGTGATGGAGGAGATTCTCGGCTAAATGGAATCTTCTTTCCTGATTCCCTAATTATTAGGGTATGGAGCACGTAGAAAGACTGAGGGAATTGCTAACCAAGGCAGTAGAAAAGAGCTGCGATTCCGATACCGGGGTAATATTTTCTGGCGGAATCGATTCCACGATAGTTGCAATGCTGGCATCAAAGTTCTCGAAGGTTACCGCATACGCCTGCGGAATTCCAGGTTCCCACGACCTGGAATATGCAGAGGGGGCAAGGAATTTGGGCTTTGATATAAAGGCCATAGAGATGACTCCCGAAAAGATTGAGAATTCCCTAGCATCTATCGTATCAACAATCGGCACCAATCCCGTAAAGGTCTCCGTCGCAGTCCCCTTCCACTTTGCCTCCAAGCAGGCAAGGGAAGGCGGCGTCCGTATAATGCTCTGCGGCCAGGGCGCCGACGAGCTCTTCGGCGGCTACAACAGATACCTTGAGCCGCTTCCCGACTATACCAGGATCGGGGAGATGATGAAAAAAGACATTGAAAATATCCATACAGAGCAGCTCAACAACGACATCGCAATCTGCAGGGAAAACGGCATTGATTTGAGAGCCCCCTTCCTAGATGACGAATTCAAAAATTATACAATGGAAATTCCAATGGACCTAAGAATCCATGAAATAAAAAATTCAGAAGAATTCACCTGCATCGATGAAGTGGATGATAGAAAATTCATAAGGAAATACGTCCTAAGGCTTCTCGCAAAGGAGCTCGGCGTTCCGGGCCCAATCCTAAACAGAAGAAAGAAGGCGGCCCAGTACGGCTCGGGTTCATGGAAAACAATCCAGAAGCTGGCAAGGGACAATGGCTTCAAGGAGAAGGCAGGGAAAGCGGGAAGAAAGGACTATACGAAACTGTTTCTAGAGAACCTCAAATCTCAACCCCATGAACCTCCTTGAGAATATTCAGGACGAGCATAGTATAGGTCCTCTTGACATGGGGCATCGCCAGCAGCCCTTTGACGAATTTATTCAAATCGTCCCTCGTCTTGAATTTTGCAACCACAATGGCGTCATAATCCCCTGTAACGTCATAAACCGCAGAAACATTCCTGCTTTCTGAAATCTTCTTCTCAATCTCCGGGAGATGGCCACCCTCGACTATAATCCCGACCAGGACCGTCAGTTCATAACCAACCTTCGAGAAATCCACGTCGACCATGAATCTCTTTATAACTCCCTCATCTCTCAGCTTATTGACCCGGTTATATACCGTTCCCTCAGCAACCCCCAACTTATTTGCAATATCCCTATAACTTTCTCTTGAGTTTTCCTGAAGTATTCCAATTATCTTAATATCCAGTTCATCTATTGTTGAACTCATGTTAAAATTATGGATTTATCTAATAAAAATGAATTTAAATGTATATATCAATAAATATATCATTAATATTTAAAGACCTATTCATTATAAATACCATAAAATGGAGAAAGTCGCCATTCGGATAGTCGAATGGATACGGGAAGAGGTGGCAAAAGCAGGAGCAAAGGGCCTAGTCGTTGGCATATCCGGGGGGCTGGACTCCTCAGTAACCGCGGTCCTCTGCAAGAGAGCATTCCCCGACAAAACCCTTGGATTGATAGTACCCTGCGATAATGACCCGGTGGATGTGGAGCACGCCAGCCTGCTGGCTGAGAAATTCAAAATAGAAACCAAGACAATAGACCTCACAAACACATTCAAAGAAATGCTCAAGGAGCTTGGAGAGGATGACGTGGGAATCCCATCCGCAAACCTTAAGCCCAGGCTGAGGATGGCTGCCCTCTATTACCTCGCGAACAAGCTAAACTATCTTGTGGTCGGAACCGGAAACAAGACGGAGAGAACGATAGGCTACTTCACCAAGTACGGGGATGGCGGAGTGGACATCCTTCCTCTGGGAGACCTCCTGAAAAGGGACGTAATAGAACTTGCAAAGTACCTTGGAATCCCCGCCAAGATAATAGGGAAGGCCCCATCGGCAGGGATGTGGGAGGGACAGACCGACGAGAAGGAAATCGGCCTCTCCTATGATGAGATGGACGAAGCAATCTCAGGCAAAAAGGAAAACGATAAAATCAAAAAGATGATTGAGGAATCGGAGCACAAGAGAAAGCCGATTCCAATCTGTAAGATAAAGGGGTGACAAAAATGACCACAAAGGACGATTTGAAGGAAAAGGTTTTGACGGAAGCAAAGAGCGAAGACGTGAAATTCATAAAGCTGCAGTTTAGCGACATGTTCGGGATTGTGAAGTCCGTAACACTTCCCATAGAACAGCTGGAAGAGTCCATGGAGAAGGGGACATGGTTTGATGGCTCCTCGATAGAGGGATTCGCAAGAATCTGCGAGTCGGACATGTATCTCATGCCCGACCCTTCAACATTCGCTGTCCTCCCATGGAGGCCAAAGGAAAAGGCAGAGGCGAGAATCATCGCTGATGTATATACATCAGACGGAAAGCCGTTCGAAGGGGACCCGAGATACATACTTAAGAGAGCAATCAAGGAAGCCGAGAAGATGGGCTTCGGATTCTTTACCGGCCCCGAACTGGAGTTCTTCCTCTTCAAGAAGAACGGAGACGATGAAAAGATTAAGCCTGTTCCTCATGACGTTGCCGGATACTTCGATTTCTCGCCGAGGGACCTGGCATCCAACGTCAGAAGGGACGCCATGCTCGCCCTGGAAAGCCTGGGGATGCACGTGGAGATGTCCCACCATGAGGTAGCCGACGGCCAACACGAGATTGACTTCCGCTACGACGAGGCATTGAAGACCGCCGACCACGCAGTGACCTTCAAGTATACTGTGAAGGCCATAGCAAACATGCACGGTCTCTACGCTACATTCATGCCCAAGCCAATCTTCGGAATAAACGGCTCGGGAATGCACGTGCACCAGAGCCTCTTTACAAAGGACGGAAAGCCGGCGTTCTATGACGCCAAGGACAAATACAAGCTATCAAAGACAGCCTACGGCTTTATTGCCGGGCAGCTTGAGCACATCAAGGGCATGTGCGCAGTCCTGGCCCCGACAATCAATTCGTACAAGAGGCTTGTTCCGGGATATGAGGCGCCGGTCTACATATGCTGGGGACAGCACAACCGCTCAGCCCTGATTAGGGTGCCCCGCTATTCCCCCGGAAGGGAGAAGGCCACCCGGGCCGAGATGAGGTGTCCGGATCCGAGCTGCAGCCCCTACCTGGCCTTTGCCGTAATGCTCAGGGCAGGCCTGGACGGAATCAAGAGAAAAATGACCCCGCCCGCTCCGGTGGAGGAGGACGTTTACCACTTCGATAACCACAAGCTCGAGGAGCTTGGGATAGACACCCTTCCGGCATCTCTCGGAGAGGCCGTTGCAGAGTTCGAGAAGAACAAGCTTATGAAGGAAGCACTCGGAAACCACCTCTACGAGCGATATCTCGAGGCAAAGAAGGCGGAGTGGAAGGAATACCTCATGCAAGTGACGGACTGGGAGATTGACAGATACCTGGAGATTTTGTAAATCTCCTTTCTTTTTTATTTTTTGAAACTTCAGAAAGTTTCAAATTAAGCTTCGCTTAATTTATCAAATTTCGCAAAGCGAAATTTCATATCATCAGAACGAGGTTGTGGGGCCTCGCTTTGCTCGACCCCACATACCGCATTGTACGGTCTCCTTTTTTATTTTCATTTATTAAATTCCTCAACAACCCCTGCAGCATTCCTCAGCAGGAGCTCTGCGGAATCCTGGCTGGGCCAGGCACTGAGGCCGCAGTCAGGGCCCGCGTATTTTATTCTATCATCAAAGATTTTTAGGGAATTCCCCAGCCTTTTCTTCATGATATTCACATTCTCCATTTCCTCAACCATCAAATCAAAATCCTTATCCTTCCAAACATCAATCCCTTTCCTCTCCTTGTAATCAGCAGCAATCCCGAAGATGTTGCTCCTCGCAATTCCGACCCTCAGGAATTTATCGTGCTGCTCGAGGTCGTCTTTGTCAATATCATCCAGGAATTTCGGCTCCTCTGCAGTCTCGATTCCAATAATCCCGATGTTCTCGGTCTCATAAATCAGGTCGGCTGAATTCGGCGCATGCAGATGAACCTGAATGTCCAGCCTTCTGGCAGGACTCACAGCAAGATC
>JAHIKS010000025.1 GCA_018897475.1 Candidatus Altarchaeota archaeon | reverse complement strand
GAGAATCTTCATGTTCTTTGCTACGGCATCCTGAGGGCCTTCCAGTGCTTCGATGCCTGCAATCTGCACCGCCTGAAACGCCCCCGAGTCGATGTTCTCCTTTACCTTCCCAAGCCCGGCAAGAACATCAGCGTTCCCTGAGACGAAGCCAATCCTCCAGCCCGTCATGTTGTATGTCTTTGACAGGGAGTGGAATTCTATGCCTACTTCCTTCGCTCCCTGAAACTCAAGAAAACTCGGGGCCCTGTAGCCGTCGAAGGCCATCTCCGAGTATGGGTTGTCATGGCAGACAATAATCTCGTTATCCCTTGCAAAGTCAATCACCTCCCTGAAGAATTCCTTCTCTGCTGTTGCCGTGGTGGGGGCATTGGGGTAGTTTATGAACATAAGCTTTGCATTCTTCGCATCATCTCCAGAGATTTTGGACAGGTCCGGCTTGAATCCGTTCTCTTCCAGGAGTGGCATATCCTTGGGAATTCCGTCGGCCAGAATCGTCCCAATCCTGTAGACTGGGTAGGCGGGGCTCGGAACCAGGTTTATGTCGCCCGGGTTCGTGAATGCCAGGGGGATGTGCCCTATACCCTCCTTTGAGCCGATCAAGGTTACAACCTCATCCTCGGGGTTCAGCGATACATTGAATCTCCTCTTGTACCATCCCGCGACAGCCTCCCTAAAGCGAAGCATCCCTACGTAAGATGGATATCTGTAGTTCTTCGGGTCCTGTGATGCCCTATGCAAAGCAGCGATTATGTTCTCTGGGGTGGGAAGGTCGGGGTCCCCCACGCCGAGGCTTATTACATCTAAGCCCTCCTTTCTCTTCTTCTCGATTGCTCTGTCTATCTCAGCAAAGAGATAGGGTGGAATCTTTTTGATTCTTTTCGAGTATTCCATCATATCACCTCAAAAAACGGCAGTATCCTGGTTAAATCCTTTTCATATATAACTTCGTCTGCCATCTCTACAATCTCGTCGCTCTTTGGGTTGAACGCTATTCTAAAGCCAGCAATCTCGAACATGGGGATGTCATTGATGAAATCCCCGACTACTGCGCACTCATCGAGAGCAACGCCGTTATCCCTTGCAACCGCCTCCAGGACCTTACCCTTCCCGTGGAAATCCACCAGCTGGTCTACTCCGTAAACCCTGCCGTCCTTAACCAGCAGGGAATTCCCTACTGCATAGTCCATCTTGAATTTGTCCTTTATCCTGTCGGCCATAATCTGGAGCCCGCCGCTGATGATTCCCATCTTGTATCTTTCCTTCAGCCTTGGAATAGTTTTTTCTATGCCGGGCATTAATTCAACTTTGTAGAGAATCTCCCTGATTCTGCCAATTTCTACTCCTTGCCATAGGCTGGCGTCCTTCCTGGCCCACTCGTCGAAGTTAATCTTCCCTTCACGGTATTCATTGGCATGTTTCTCGGCCTGCTCTGCAGTACCTAACCCATTATGAACTTCTCTCCAGGAGCCGCAGCCGTCAATCAGAACGCCGTCAAGGTCAAAGGCGATTAATTTTATCCCCATTCTAACCATACATCGGGGAATACTCCCCAACACCCTTGTGGTCCTCCTTACCCTTCTTCAACTGCTCTGCAATCTCCTTGAACTTCTCCTCAATCTCCTTGCCCTTTTCGCTGAGGTTCTTCGTGTCTACGTTCAGGCCCAGCAGGCCGTTGAGTATCTTAATCATCGATGCGGCCCCCAGCGGATCGGGAATATAGCGGGTTTCCGCCATCAGGCTTATGACTGGAATCTTATTCTCTATGCAGTCCAGGAGCAGTTCGGATGAGATTCCCGTCAGTATCCCCTCCTCAATCTTTGAGACGTCTAACCTCTCCAGCTCTTTCTCAAGCTCTCCATTGCTTGCAACGCCGAATATCTCGTGCTCTTTGTCGGTTCCCTTGCCGCTGATTCCTGCAAGAAGGATTACCTTCTCTGGGTTTATCTCCTTGAACCACTTGCCGAAAACGGACGAGAATTCGCCTGTGTGGGGGATTGGTACGCTTACCTCGGAGAATACCAGGACCAGGTTGTCCTTACCGTATATCCTTATCGGATGCATCGGCTTGGAGTCATGAACAACAACGATGCTCTTCACCCTGTCGGATTTGATGCAGCCTATCTCCTCCATCTTGAGCTCGTCTATCATATACCTCGTTGCTATGGTGCTTACAAAACCCATCGATGGAAAACCCTCCATAACCACCGGGTTCTTTGGCAGCTTTCCTTTAATCTCTATCTTCGTGGTCATTTTAATTCATCCTGGATATTTCCTGGAAGGAGTCGATAACCTTCTTCAGCTCCTCCTTGTTTAATTGATACGTACTCAGCTTAAAATTCTTCGTAAGTCCCGGCTTGATGCCTACAATCCCCCTCTTCTTCAGCTCATGGTAGAGGAAGAAGCCCTTCTTCTTGTGCTTCTGTGATATCTCGTAGAATATCTCGGCCTCGAGGAAATTCAAATCATGCTCGGTAGGCCTTACACCGAGCTGTTTGATTCCCCCGATTGCTTCGATACTTTTAATAAAATACTGTGAATTCTCGACCTCCTTGTCCCAGTTCTTCACCCTCTCAACAACTGATGGAAAACTGGCCATCAGCGTGATGGTGGAAAAACCCCTGGGCCCGCAGCCGAGCACCTCGACCTCCTTGCCCTTGTACTTTTCAGACTTTCTGAGGACGATATCCTCCCATTCTTTCTTCATCCCAAGGACTCCTATCGGCCCGGAGGAGGCCATGGACTTATGCCCGGAGCCAACAATAAAATCAGCCCCCGTCTTCTTTGCGCTTATTGGCATCCTCCCTATCGCATAGGCGCAGTTCAGCAGAAATGGCACGTCATGTTCTGCGCAGATTTTGCCCACCCTCCTCGCATCAGGAAGATTCCCATAGTTCCCGTCGGGATAGGTCAGAAGGACCAGCTTGGGCTTGACCTCATCAATCCTCTTCGCATAATCGTCCTCATTAATTTTAAATTCAGGATGACCGGAATTTTCAATCAATTCAATCTTCAGCCTGGCCCTCTCAGCAGCCACATAGCTGGAATAATGGGCGTTGCCGTCCATCAGGATGGTGTCCCCCTCCCTGCAGACGGAATGCATAATGGCGAATTTGGCCTCCCGCGCTCCATTAGTCAGCCGCACAACATCGCAGTCCAGAAATTCCGGCAGGGCCTTATGCACAAATTCTTCTATCGGCGGCTTCTTTATCCTGTCAAGGCATCCCCCACAGAAGTCACAGACCGAGTAGCCGTCAATCCAGTCGGGCGCAACCCTTCTCGCCTCTTCCGAGAGAAGCCCGCCCCTCTGCAAAGGATTAAGATTTATGAGATTTATCGATTCCCTGCAAATCCCGGTGAACTGCTTCAATTCCATTGTCTTACTTCTATTTTGATTTGGTGCTTAATAATTTTGATCCCAATACTCCTCAATAATTGAATCTTCGTTCATACTCCTTGTGCGACATCCATTCAAGGATTACGCTGAGAATCATGACATCATCGGCCTTTATCGTATAGACCAGCCTCCACGCGCCGGGAAGGTTGTACTTCCAGAGGTTATCTACATCATATTTCTTATACTCTTTGGGTATCTGCTTTGTGGGTATTTTTATGCCGCAGGCAGGGTCCTTCTTGAGGTCGTCTATTGCCCTGTCTATGAATCCATAAAGCCGGGAATCCTCGAATTTACCACTCTTCAGTTCCTCAAACGCCTTCTTCGTTTTCTCGTCTATGAAAGCAACATAATACTCCTTTTTCATCATCTGGTGATAAGGCCCTTCTGCAGAATCCTCCTGACACCTTCCGGGTCCCATATCCATACCACCTTCCCCTCCCTGTCGATGATTATCTTGTTGGACTCCAGCAGATAACTCAGGACGGCCTGAAACGTCTGGTACATCATCTTCCTCGGCAGCCTCTTCCAGAGCTGGTATTTCCCAAGCTCCCCGCTGTACTCCTTTGCCGCCTTCTCGACCATCAGAACGCTTTCCAGCGTCGGGCTGTGCATAAATACATTGGCCATCTTATATATATCTATATAAGACATTCGGGTATAAAAATGGCAGCATTATCCTATTTCAGCCCATTCCAATAATCAAGTGGTTGGAAATGAAGAGATATCTACTGCTCATAATCCTGCTTGCAGGATTCGCCGGGGGCGCATCCTATAACTGCAGCAGCTGCGAGGACTGCAACGGGAAGATTCAGAATGCGTCTGCTGGGGATACGGTGTATCTTACTGCAAACATAACCAATCAGTCTGAAACTTGTATTGAATTTAACCAAACGGATGGAATAACTTTTGATTGCCAACAGAATAAGATTGGCGGGCTTGATAATTATGAATATGGCATTCTAATGGAAAACTCAAACAATAATGTAATCGGAAACTGTACTATAAGGGATTTCAGCTTTGCGATGCTCTTAGATAATTCAAGTAATAATGAAATAATTAACAATAGTCTCTCATATTGTGACTTGGGGATAAAAACACAACACCCATCCCACAATAACACCATATCCCTGAATGTCATAAGCCACAATATAGCAGATGGTTTGAGGATAGTGTTAGAGTATCCCTAAGAAGGAAATAACAAGATACTATCAAATGATATATTTAATAACTTAACTTCGCCACATAGTGCCCAATGAAAGGGATGTTGAAACGTAGTCTAACATCCCTTTATGGAAAATACAAGTTTATCAT
>JAHIKS010000024.1 GCA_018897475.1 Candidatus Altarchaeota archaeon | reverse complement strand
GCTCCTCCCTGTAGAGGACTTCTGTTGCTTCCTCCAGCTTCGGGTCTTCCTGGCTCTTGATGCCCATCTCCAGGATGACTTCCTCTGCAGGGGTTCCCTTGTACTTGTCGCCGTCTATGATGACGATGGATTCGATGTCGCTGCCGAGGTCTTTGAGGGCTATGTAGTCATAGGGTGCGTGGGCGGGCACTGACATCACCACACCAGTGGCATAACCAGGCTTGACAAAGGATGCTTCAAGGATGGGAACCTCCTTGTTGTCCAGGGGATTGACACAGGTCTTCCCTATCAATTCACTACCCATGATTTCACCCTCCTCTTTGAGCCCGTCCTTTATGAACTTCAGCTTCTCGAATGCCTCCCTGCTTAGAAGCCATATCTGCCCATCCACGTTGACCTTCAGGTAGTTAACGTCGGGGTTGAGCCACATGTTCGTGACCCCGAATACTGTCTCGGGCCGCAGGGTGGCGGCGGGGAGAATCATGTCATTGCACTGAAACTTGATTACTGTGAATTCGTTGAGGGTTGCGCTCTCGCCCTCCATCAGGTCGTGGTCTCCGACGGGATTGTCGCAGGACGGGCAGTATCTCACGGGGTGCTCCCCGGTCTTCACGAGATTCTTTCCTTTCAGAGTCGTGTACTGCCACTCGATGAACTTGCTGTATTGCGGCGTTATTGTGATGAATTCACGGGACCAGTCTATGGTGTAGCCCATCCTGTTCATGAGCCTCTTGTAGTCCCTGGAGAAATAGTCCACTATCTTCAACGGGTCGGAGAACGTTTCCAGCGTTTCCTTGGGGACCTTGTATAGGTCGCCGTATATTTTCAGGGTCTTCTCGTCCTTTCGCTTTATCCTCTCCGCGGTTCCGAGGACCGGGCTGCCAGTAACGTGCCAGGCCATGGGAAAGAGGACGTTGAAGTCCTGCATCCTTTTGTAGCGGGCTATCACGTCAGGGACCGTATATGTGCGGGCGTGGCCCACGTGCATGGCCCCGGAGGGGTAGGGATATGCAACGGTAAGGTAGAATTTCTTCCTCTCTTTGTCGGGCTTGGCCGTGAATAATTCCGCCTCCTGCCACTTCCTAAGCCACTTGCCCTCCATCTCCCCCGGATTGAATTTCGATGTCATTTCAGACTTCGCATGAATCTGTCCATTCGCTCAAGGGCCTCGGATATTGCCTCTCTTGAGACACAGTATGCACACCTTACGTGGCCCTCTCCGGCCTCGCCGAAGGTGTTCCCGGGAACTACGGCCACCTTTCCATCGGTCAGAAGCCGCTCTGCAAAGTCCTCAGAACCCATTCCCGTCTCCTTTATGTTCGGGAACGTATAGAAAGCGCCCTTGGGCATGATGCAGGATATTCCCGGCAGGTCGTTAAGTCCCTTGACCAGGAGCTTTCTACGGACATCATACTCCTTGACCATTTCCCTTACGGGCTCCTCCTGTTCGAATGCATTCAATGCCGCATATTGCGAAACTGTGGGGGCGCACATTATCGTATACTGGTGAATCTTCATCATCGCCTCTATTATCTCCGAGTTTCCGGCAGCGTAGCCAAGCCTCCAGCCGGTAAATGCATATGCCTTCGAGAATCCGTTGAGCGTTATTGTCCTGTCCTCCATGCCGTTGAACGAGCCTATGCTGTAGTGCTTCTCCCCGTCGTAGATAAGCTCCTCGTATATCTCATCCGAGATTGCGAGAAGGTCATGTTCCATCACCATGTCTGCGACATCCTCAAGGTCCTTCTTCCTCATGATGCTGCCTGTCGGGTTATTTGGCGAGGGAATGATTATGGCCTTCGTCTTCTCGGTTATCTTCTTCTCAATGTCCTCCACCTGGACCCTGAACTCGTTCTCCTCCGTGGTTGGAACGGCGACTGGTTCCCCATAGGCGAACCATACGTTCGGCTTGTAGGATACGTAACTGGGGTCGGGTATAATCACCTCGTCTCCCGGGTCCAGGATTGCCCTTATGGCAAGGTCAAGCGCCTCGCTGACCCCGACCGTTATTAGAATCTCATCCTCAGGGTTCCTGTCAACGCCGTTCACGTCTTTCAGTTTCTTTGCAATCCTCTCCCTCAGCTGGGGCATTCCGTAATTTGATGTATAGCATGAATGGTCGCTTCGTATTGCCTGGATTGCATCATTCTTCAGTGCCTCTGGCGTTGGAAAGTTCGGCTCTCCAACCCCCAGGCTAACGATGCCCTCACTCTTCTGGACGAGCTCGAAAAACTTCCTGATTCCTGAGAATGGGATTTCCTTAACCCTTTTGGCTATCATTTTGAAGTTTATAATATTAGGCACCATAACAAATTAAATACACTCAGGATGAGATTCTAAT
>JAHIKS010000023.1 GCA_018897475.1 Candidatus Altarchaeota archaeon | reverse complement strand
TGTCGATTAATACAATACCGCCCAATGATAAACTTGTATTTTCCATAAAGGGATGTTAGACTACGTTTCAACATCCCTTTCATTGGGCACTATGTGGCGAAGTTAAGTAACCAACTCAGGTAACGATGTCCCAATCGCGACAAGAGTCAGGCCTATTACGAACTCAGATATACCGAACATTTTGGCCACTCTCTCTGCGGAGTCCACAAAAATGTTGCTGCTCTTGAGCAGGATGACCAATCCTACAAACAATACAATAATCGATACCACCAACTCCATGTTAGATTATTCCTCATAGCATCCTTATATCATCCAGAATGTTCATCATGCCTATCCCTCTGGGGCAAGCATCCAGGCAGCGCCCGCACCCAACACAACCAAATTCTCCGTAGTTCTCCATGACGTGGTTGAGCTTGTACCGGACCTTTTTTGTTGGTCTCTTCAGCTCAGCAGCTTTCTCAAATGAATAGACCGTGGGGCAGACAATATCACAGGAGTAGCAGCCTATGCAATTCTTATCCAGTTTGTCCCAGTACCTGTCCGTTGTGAGTTTCAGTTTATTCTTTGCCTCCTTTACCTTCAGTTTCTTAATCCTTTTTTTGGCCTCCTTCATGAGCCCCTCCTTTTTCTTTCTATGTTCCGCCTTTGAATCCAGAAACAGGTTGGGGAACCTGTCAATAATCTGTTTCCCACCATTACTAAAAACCTCGACGAAGTACAGATTGCCCAAATCAGTAAGGACTATGTCAGCTCCCTTCCTTATCGACGGCCCTGCGTTGAATGTGCTACAGAAGCAGTTGTCGCCGGGCCATGAACAGTTCATACCCACGATTACAGTCCTCCTCCTGTTCTTTTCATAGTCGTGATTCAGGAGGCCGTCAAAGTAGAACTGGTCCAAAAGAGAGAGAGCATTGATGTCACAGGCCCTGAGCCCGAAGATAAGGCTCTTGCCATCCACCTCGAATTTCAGATTCTCAATATCCTTGAGATAATTCCCGTTGCTGAAGACTGGATAGGAATTCTGTATAAAGAAATTCTTTGGAGAATTCTTTGTATTGGTGAATTCAGGAATCAAATCCCTGCCCGATTCTATTTCCCTGAAATTTACCTTTCCTCCAACATCTGTCGGAGCGATTACCCGGTACTCCTCTCTCAGGGCATCGAGAAACTTGGGAATGCTCTCCCAGTCTGTAATTTTCATCAGTATTAAGATTTAGAGAATCCTTTAACAATACCCTTTGCTTTTTCCAGCCTTTTCTGATGCTCATGCAGAAATTTGGATACCATGTCAGAGCAGTTCGCCTTACATTCCCCGCATATTCTCCCCCCTTTCTTACACCCCATGTAAATCTTCTCCAGTTCCTTATCGTCATCCACCAGATGATACAAAAAGAGGTCATAGATGGTGCAGTCCTCGGGGACTCCGCCCTTCTCGCGCTGCTCATCAACCGTTGCCCTCCCCCCGGTCTTTGCGCTCATTATCTTGTTTACTGCATCCTTTGGACTCTCAGAGAGCGCAATGTATGACTTCGGGTCAGATGAGCTCATCTTCCCCCCCTGAAGCCCTCTCATGAACTTATGGTATGTGGAGGAGGGAGGAACGCATTCAAAATCCCTTCCACCCATCTCCCTCTCGGCATTCAGCCTCGAAGCAGCATCCCTCGTCAGCCTCAGATGGGGGTCCTGGTCCGCCCCGACCGGAACCACCACGGGCCTCGGCCCTCCAAACTCAGGCAGCTGCGGATGGAGAATGTCTGCAATCTGAGCAAGAACAGAAACTATTTTTCCAGGTGTAAGCTCCCCATATATAGCCTTCATCTCGTTGAAGGTCACTCTTTTGGAGGCTTTGTCCCTCAAACGATAGTACTCATTCCTGTAATCCGACTGGAACCAGAACTTTATCTTCTTAGGGTTCAGACCGAGAGCAACATAATTCGCAAGATACTCATTAATCGCAATATCCCTTGCTTGTTCAAATGTCACATCCCGCATAAGCCACGATTCAACATCGGCAGCACAGACAAATATTTCAGCACCCAGGGACTGATACCAGATTATCTGGTCAGCAACCATCTTATGCCCGAAATGAAACTTGCCGGATGGCATCAGGCCGGTCATCATCGCGAAGGGCTTCTTCTCATTCATCGACTTGAAAATCCTGTCGAAGTCCCTGTGCCCGAAGATTATCCCCCTCCTGACATACCGGTTATCCTGAAAATGCTTCCTAAATTTCTCAAAGGGCTCTATCCCGAAATCTTCAAAGAGACCCTGATAATCATCTATCGCCTCGGAGCCCCAGGGATCAACCTTCTCCATGGAGATATATTGGAATTATTGATAATATAGTATCAATGGCGAATTCGATAATGCTCGACAAGGAGGAGATTAAGAATCTTAAAAGCCATATAAAGAAGAAAAAACTGAAGAAGATTCCTGTCAAGTCGGAGCACGAATCAATCCGCATTGAGGACGATGGGCTCAAGCTAATTCTCTACAACTCAGGAAAACTTGTTTATAACGAAGATAACAGAACTGAAGGAATTCTCAACTCCATCCTTACTGACAGCAAACATTGCTATAGTTCAAAAGAACCATAACACTCAGTATCATTTCTGATACTTCATGCCTTAGGTTTTTTATCAACCCCCCGAAGAGGCACGCCTCACTATTACCGGCATGTAGGGCACGGAATCGCACCGTGTAATACAGAGTTCACCGTCTCCATGTCATCCAGCCCTACTGAAGAACCGAAAGCATAAAGCGCATTCTGTATCTTGCTGTTAGCAACCCTTTTCATAACTCCATAAAGAAGTCCCCATTTCTTAAGTCCTTCCATCGGCTTAGCTAATGGATCTCCCTCCTTCAGGAAGTTAATGAACATGAGCAGGATTTTGGGTACTCTCTCCATATAGCCCATCGCCCTTCTAGCGATTACGAATGCTGCTGCCTGGTGAATGGACAAACCATAGGTTGAGGTATATTTGTACTCACCAATGAACGAGCTGAATCTTGGATTGACCCCTTTTATCGCAACCTTCTCCTTTATAGCTCTGGACTTTATCAGCTCGATGGCCTTTGCATATGTGAAGCTTGAAACCTTCCTATTGTATTTTTTGTTGGTGTCGAAGGTCTTCCTTAACTTAAGGTTCTCAATAGCTACCGTTCTCACATCATAGAATTTAATCCACTCAAAAGCTTCCATGACAAGATTCCCAAGAAGCCATTTTCTTCTGTTAGAGCGGGCATAAATCAGTTCTGGACACTTGAATACTTTGCTCACCTTGAAGTTACCGTTTCTTGTCGCTATAGTCACTGAGATATTATCTGTGTTAATGTCGAAACCTGCAACGCCATTGCTGAAATCCAGTTCAATTCCTTGATGGTCAGATGATATATGAATCTCATACTCATCTCTTCTGACAACCCTTACAGAATAGCTACCGTTAATAGCCTGCTGTAGATATTCAACGTATCTGCTCGGAACCCATAATCTTGTATAAATCCACCTCCGCACACCGATATTGATTCTCAACTGAAAGATATTATTTTCCATCTGTGTTATCCTCAGGTTCTGGTTTCCACCGTCTATTTTTCCACCCACAGAGTAGAAGGCATTACTCCTTATTGTTCTCCATTTGTCTCTACTTGTCTCGCCATTTTGGAGTTTCATGAAATTTTCCCTACCTCCAAATATCACCTTGGGTATCGTTCCTTCTTCCAAGTGTTTTTCATATCTATTTAACTTAGTAGTTAGTTTATCTATCCTTGCAAGTATCCATTTACGTTTCAGTGGAGCCTTAACCTTCTCCACTTTCTTTCTGCTCTTCTTCAGTTTCTCCTTAGTTTCGTATATTTCTTTCTTGATTAGCTCTTTTTGACTCTTGATGATTCCTTCAGCATCCTTTATCGCAGCATATGAGTATCTTGCATTCAAGCCAAACTTGGCCATGACATCTTTCTTGAGTTCGTTCATCCTATGCTTTTCCAGCAATCTGTTGAAGCTGTATCGTTTCGCAGACTGGTAAACTCTCATCAGATTATCTATCTGCTCTTGCTCCTCTTTTTCCAGTTCTGGCAGTGAGCCTCTAAGTGTGAGTTGCATTTTCTTTAATATTCATTCATTATCGTTTTATCGTATGGCACTAAAGTGTTTGTGCGAGAGCACCGGAAAAGTGTTTATAATCCTCTAGTGCCCAACTCGCATGATGTCTATTCAGAGACTTCAGGAAGGTAATCCTCTTCCTTCCTGACCGCCTTTTCCTCCATCTCTGGTATCAAACAGGCTTCAAGATATTCCTGCTCGTATCTATCCAGTTCTTTCTCAGAAAAGTGAGGTCTGAGATAGCACCCTTCCAGTTCAGTTTTTGTATCCATTCTTTTTACCTCCAGGGCAAGGGCCACAAGAGCCTACACAAAACAACCAATTAGGGTTTTGCCCTATTTAATTTCAAAGCGGGCGTTCCTGCAAAAGAAATAACAAGTTCTCGGCCTCTGACATTGAAGGCGAGACGCTTATAGGGGTGGATGTGGCTGACTTTCAGTCAGACACACACCCGAGCCAGAGGCTCGACCGTGAGCCACATAAGGTCTCGCCAAACCGAGAACAGAAACAACTTTTCCTGACATTGGAACGCCCGCAAAATACGGGCAAAACCCGCGCGTAAATTCCTTCTAAAAATAGTGTCAGAATAAATAGGTCGAGAGTGGTCTTATTTCTTAGAGAGATAAGGTTCCATGGATATATCTTTCCAATCTCCACTAAAGTGAATTAGGAAGTCATTAGTTATTGGATTGGTATTGTCACCATACACTCTTATTTTTACATGATAGCTCCCTAAGGGAAAATCTTTTTGTATACCATCATGAACATGAGGTGCAAAAATATAAAACAATTCCGTATTTTCTATACTATGACAAACATCCAGATTTACACTATCCCCCGGTAGAATATCTTTTGAGTCATACAATATTTTTCCAGTATGAGGATCAGTCATATTGGCCCAATGTAAAATAAGATTACCCGTAAAATTTGGATGGGGGTGCTCCCGGTCATTGGTCACCACAGTTAACATTATAAGTTCCCCTCTACAATTTTTAGCGGTTTCTTTTTTATTTTTATTTTTAACTACGACATGGAGAAAAACCCCTTTTAAAGTACTATCTCCGATGGTTCGTGTATGATACGTTTTAGATTCATCAAAATACAATTCAAGGTCTATCTTGTTACTTTCTTCTTTTTGAAGATTGTTACTTTCTTCTTTTTGAAGATTGTTACTTTCTTCTTTTTGAGGATAAAATTTTTGATTTAAAGTCCCTATATTCCCGGCCTGCACTGAACCCAGAGATTTGTTAGGGTTTTGCGTATTTCTATTTTCCTGTACATTTGTAGGTCCAAATAAAGCAGGTAATGCCCGGGAATTTATTACTTTGAATCCTTCCCTTGCATATTCTCTAACATCTGGACTTATCCCTATGCTAATGGCAATGATGAGCACACCAACAAATGATTGTCCATTAATTATGATGGCTGCACCTAACAAGATACCAATGAAGGACACTGCAATCTCATGCTTATTTCTTTTATTTTTGTATTATAAAGTATAACCTCTCCTGATTCTAAACGGTTGTGTCTGCTTTTAGACAGACACAACCTAAGTGTTCTTTGTGACTCAAACACCTGATAACACATTAGGTCAGACATCTATTAATCCTGAGTGCCAACGAGTTACCATCCATCAAATCTTCTCCGAAAACCATAATTGGGACGTCTACAAGTTCAAACATAGTGACGAGCTCAGGGAAGTTGAGGTTAGGGAAGTTGAAAAGATGTTGCAGTGTCAGGACGACTCCAGAGGTTACTTTCTCTATCGCTGTTCAAACTGTGGTGATGTCAAGGTAATCCATTTTGGATGCAATAGCAGAGTCTGCACCCATTGTGGAAAGAAATACACTGACAAGTGGGCAAAACAACTGGCAGAAAGAACATTTGACATTGCTCACCGACATGTTGTGCTAACGATCCCAGAACAACTCAGATTGGTCTTCCAGAAACAACGAAAACTGCTAAAGATTCTGATGGACAGCAGTATTGGAGCCATCTCTACACTGATGAGATGGCAGTTGGGGCGAGATGTCACGCCGGGGATAGTCGCTGTCCTTCATACGTATGGGAATGACCTGAAGTTCAATTCACATGTCCATGCTTTGGTCACGGAAGGTGGCTTCACCTCTGATGGCAAGTGGAGGAGTATGACCTCTTATTGGTATAAGATCATCCGCCGAACGTGGCAGTATAATCTGTTGACGAACCTCAAGAAGGCCATGGATGAGACTAAGGAAAACCAAGAACTCATCGACTTCCTCTTCAAACAGTATCCAAATGGTTTCTATGTCCGAGCGAAGGACCGGATCGAAAAGAAGGATGAACTGATTAGATACATCGGCAGGTACATACGGCATCCAGCCGTTGCCGAGTGCAGGATTACCGGCTATGATGGCAAGTCCGTAACGTTCTACTATGATGAGAAGAACAAAAAGGGAGAAGTCATCAGGAGACATTATGTGACAAAGACCGTGGATGAGTTCATCTCCGCTATAATCGGACACATACCTGATAGCCAGTTCAAGACCATCCGGTATTATGGCGTCTATCACAGGCCAAAGAGGCGACACTTCAGGGAACTACTCAGCGGATTTGTGGGCTTGGTAAGTATAACACAAGAGAAACTACTGAAATGGACTGAGAAGTGGACGCCAAAGTGTGAAAGATGTGACTGTAAGATGGAAGTAGTATGGTATGGGAAGGGTCCACCACCAGAGAACCTACAGTTTGGAGAGAGAATAGTGGACTGGCAGCATATATGCTCAGCATCAGCTATCTAAAATTTGCACCACGAAGTGGTGCTTTTTTATTCTCGATTACTATTCATAATATCATCCCCAAAATGAAAGAACTCGAACAGATAAAGAAGGTCGAGGAGGCGGTTGAAAAGTCCGTCGAGAAGGCCAGGAAGGGTGCTGAGAAGAGGATTAACGACCTGAGGGCGAGCAGGGGCACAAGACTGGAAAAGGCCAAGGAAAGCGCCGAGAAGAACATGGACCTGAAGATAAAGGGCGCAAAAGAGAAGGCCGATGGCGAAGCAAAGAGGCTGAATACAGGGGTTGCCGGCGAGATATCCGAGCTCGAGAAACAGACCAAGAAGAATTTTAACAGCGCAGTTGACTTTATCGTGGACGAGTTCTCAAGGATAGGGGGCGGTGATTAAATGGCCTTTGAAAAAATCGAGAGCAAAATCAAGGAGAAGGGCAATAAAGAGGTTAAGGGGATTGAAGGCGAAGCCAAGAAAGAGAGCGATAGCATAGACAAGGGCATAAAGGTGGAGGAGGAAAAGGCCAACAAGAGGGTCATGGACAAGAGAAAGCAGGAGCTCGAACTAATCCCGAAAAGAATAATTTCAAACGCCAGGATGGAGAGGAAGCTCCAGGTGGATTCAAAGAAGGCGGAGATAGTCCGCAGCGTATTCGAGGGTGCGAAGAAAAAGATTCTTGACCTGGACAACAAGAAGAAGGAAAAGCTTCTGAGAAGCCTTGCCGAGGACGCAAAGAAGAATGTCAGGGACCCGGTGCTCTATGTCGACAAGAAATACTCAAAGCTCATCAATGCAAAGACCAGGGACATCGGCGACTTCGGCGTCATTGTCGAGAGCGGGGACGGCTCCATGAGAGTCGACAACACCCTGAATAACCTGATGCTCAGAATGGAGCCCGACCTCAAGGCCAAGGTCGGGGGTATCCTCTTCGGGGACTAGCCGTTTGCCCAGTTGTCAATCGCTTCTAAAACGTCAAAGTCTCCCACCTGCCCATTGTTCCACTGGTCGATGTAGTTCAGCAGCTCGAAATCTGATACCGTTCCGTTGCCATCGGTGTCGCCCTTGACGCCTCCTTCTACGGTAGTGCTTGTCGAGGTCGTGCCGGCAACAGTCGTGCTGGTAGACGTTGTCGTGCTGGTTGAGGTCGTTGTGCTCGTGGTCGTTGCACTGGTACAGTCATAGGTACAGCCCGTCACTCCGGTGTCGTTCCATGCAGTTACCGTGTCGCAGGTGTTCCCGTCACCGGAATTATCCGTGCCGTTTGCGAAGTAGACGTCCTCCTGCGTGTTGGAGCAGAAGCGGTTCGAATTTATGGTGTTGCTGTCTGACTTGGAGATTAGGATTCCGTTTAAGCCGTTCGATTCCAGTGTGTTGCCCGTCAGCGTATTATAACTGCAGTAACCCGGGGTGCTGGAGCCCATGAATATTCCGTGCCAACCGTTCGAACTCATAGTATTGTCGGTGATGGTATTATACCTGCTGCCCACATAGAGTCCATAGTTGGTATTCGAGTTTAGCGTGTTGCCTGAGACAACAGCATCGTCGGAGAGAGTTATGAGGTATATCCCGACCCTGTTGCTGGATGCGGTGTTGTTTGTAATTGTGGCATTGTCTGAATGATAGAGGTAAATTCCGTTCATGCTGTTCGAGGTTATTGTGTTGTTCGTGATGGTGTTGTTGTTCGAGCCCGAGAGGTAGACGCCGTCTGAGAAGCCGGTAATGACGCAATTCCTTACTGTGTTATTGTCTTTGTAGAGCATAAAGGCCCCGTAGTTGCTGCCCGTGCCGTCGATGGTGTGTCCCTGGCAGTCGAACTCCAGGTTATCGTTATTGAACTGGATGCAGATTCCGTCGTAGTTTGATATGTCTGCATCAAGCTTTACTGCCTCATAGCTGCCGTTCAGCTTATCGCTGCAGTCTGAGCAGTTGCTGCAGCTTGTCCAGGACTCCCACACGCTCGAATTCAGCGGCGCATAGTCAGCAGTATTGTTGACCCCGTCCCCGTCGCAGTCGGTGCAGTAGGTAAGGTCATAGTCCAGCATCGGCTTGTTGCTGGCCAGGGCATAGTATTCAAAGCCGTTCTCCAGCGCGCCGCCGTAAACGTCGACGTTGAGCCAGTATATTCCGTTCTCGCTGACCTGGTGATGGACGTGCTCCACATTATCTTTATTGCTCGCGGACCAGTTGACGAGCTCGTTCATGTCCCCGTCATAGAGGTAGAGGTCGAAGTCCGTCAGGTCTGCGGGAGTAAGATTGTAGTTAGTGACGTTCCTCCTCCAGACAAGGGTTGCCGTGATATTGGTCGGGGCATCATCCACATACACCCTCGTATATCTGTCAGAGGCATTGTAGACTATCCTTGAATGCAGCAGGTATCCCGTTGGCTCGGTCGACGGCCTGCTCTTGTAGGTCCTGTATGCATCAACCGCGTTCAGGAAACCTGCGCCCTGCGTCGTGTCCAGAGGCACGGTGTGTGTATGGCTCCAGTCATCAAGCTTCGTTGCAGAGTTCATAATCGCCGCTTTCATAAGGACCGGGTCGTTGGTCTTTGAATTCGCGTCGCCCCAGTGGAATAGCATTGCAGCCACTCCGGATACGTGGGGTGCGGCCTGGCTTGTTCCGGCCAAGCTCTTGAAATCGTCAATGTCGCTTGGGTCGACGCTCCAGTTATAGTCGCAGGAGGTTATGGGGTTGCCCGGTGCAACGACATCTATCTTTGTTCTTCCGTCGTCTGTGACATTCCTTCCGCTGTCGCTGTCCGGGACCAGGCCCTTTGTTACCGAACCCACTGTGATTCCATTGTAATTGTCTCCCGGTGCCTCGATGTGTGAATCAGGGTTATTTGTCGAGTCCCGGTTGCCTGCACTGATTACGAACAGGGTGTCTCTCTGATACCCGATGTAATCCACGAATTTTGTCAGCTCGAAATTTCCCGTGGTGCTGACCTCGACATAGGCCCTTGCCTGGCTCATGCTGATTATGTCTGCATCGTTGTCTATTGCCCAGTTCACTCCGGCATAGAGGTAATCCACCAATGAGGGCGTTACCGAGGCCTTCACGTCTATTATGTCCGCATTCGGAGCCACCCCCGCATAGAAATCGTCCTGGCTGGCAATGATGCATGCAACGTGCGTTCCGTGCCCCTGTATGTCCTCGTTGCTCCCGTCGGGGTCGGAATTCGTATAGAAATTCCCCGCATTAACGAGATTATTCTCAATGGCCGGGTGGGTGCCGTTCACTCCCGTGTCCACAACGGCAACGGTGGCAAGGGAGGCCCCGGACACGTTGCTCTGAATCTCGTCGGCCCTAATGAGTCCCACAGAATCCACCAGAGCGATTCCGATTCCTTCTCCGTCAGACACGTCATCAAAATTATCTGCGCTAAAGGCCCCGTAGCTAAGGGCCACTACAGCGACCAGAATAAGTAACACTCTGTTTTTCATCCTAACCAATTAAGAATTATCTATAGCAGTATAAATCCTTATTGGTTCGCCCAGTTATCGATGGCCTCCAGCAAATCGAAGTCATCAACTTCTCCATTCACCCACTGGTCGATGTAGTTAAGGAGTTCGAAGTCCGACACTGCCCCATCACAATCAGAGTCTCCCTTCAGCTCGCAGCCTGAATCCAAGAACGGAACCCCGTAGAGCGTTACATTATTCCCGTCCTCGTTCCCTGCACCGTCCTTCGCCCTGACGGTAAAGTAGTAGATTTTTCCGTTCGTCAGGTTCTGTAGAGTATAATGGCTTGTCACGCCCTCGATTTTTGTTCCCGTCTCTGTTACAGGCTCCGGTCCATGGCCCTCATTTACTGTCAGCTGGTTGAGGTCTATTATCGATACGTAGGGAACATAGCCCCTGCCCGACGACTGGCTATATGCCGAATCTATCTCCGTCTGCTCCGTCGTATAATCCAGTGTAAGCACCAGCTTTCCTTCGGCCGTCAGGTTGTCCAGAGTTGCCTCTTTCAGGCTGGTCGTCTCAGAATCCACGGGACTTCCGGTATCCTCGTAGTAGGTGTCCTCGACCCCGACGCCGTCTATGTAATCGGTCAGGTTCAGGGCAATGTCAAGGCCGTTCTGCGGGAAGATTGAAAAGTTCCCCGAGCGGTGGGTGAGGGAGATGTTCTGGATGAATTCAATCATATTCTCTCTTGTGCAATTCTCATATCTGGCATCGGAGAGGTTCGATTCGTGCCGCTGATACCCTGCCTCGACGTTGTCCATGTAGATTCCGGAGAAGCCCTTTGCATTTATCTCATCGATATAGTTATGGACTATGGACTGCCACTCCTGCTGGGAAAAGTCAACATAGTATTCGTCCTCCCACTCCGCTTCGTCCAGCAGCCACGGCGGGCTCTCGGTTTCCCAGGAGGGGTTCCAGTAGCTTCGCCAGTTCTCGGCCCAGCCGATGTTTATGTAGGCCAGGGTGAATTTCCCGGAATCCTTCAGGTCCGAAACCTGGGATGAATCAAGGTCGTCAGGGTCCAGATCAACAAGGTCGAAATCCGTCCCCAGAATATCACTGGCATTTATGTTCGAATACTGGCAGAGCCATTCCCTCGTCGTGTCGTAGTAGAGGTTATAGGTAACCGGCAGCGACAGGTCGGAGGCATTGTTCCAGTTCGCCGTTATGGAACCGTCTCCCGACGTCACTCCATGAATCCCCGTGGTCGAATCCCATGCGGGCGGGTCGCTATCCGAGACGACGGAGATGTTCCCCTCATAGGGAATGAAGCTGTCTTTGGTGACCGTGAGGTTCATGGGGCCGGAGGCAGTGACTTCGAATTCCACGGCTCCCGAGGAATTTGTGTATTCCACGGAGCCCTGCAGGCAGACCCTGGCATTCTCGACAGGGCCGGCTGAACCACTAACATTTACGACTATTGAATTCTCCCCGGGATAAATCTCGCTGGGGAATTCCACGGTGAAATTCTCCGGGACCGAGTTCCATATCGGAACCTCCGGGTCGCCCAGCAGGTTATAGCCCACAAGGTTCTTCTTCGACGCATCGCCGGTGCCCCATCCCTCATCTGTTGGCCACTGGTTGACGTAATACCAACTCTTCATGTCCGCCAGCGTCTTCCCCGGCTGATGGCTCCCATTGATGAATTGCTCGAAGAACCTGTAGACCAGCTCCTGGTTGAAGCCGTCGCCGAGGACCCACCCCTGGGTGTAGTAGCTGGTCCTTGAGGCCCCTACATATCCGATGGCCCAGTTCTTCAGCGCCTGGTTGCCGAGCGAGTTTGTCTGGTCGAATGCCCCCGTCAGGCAGGAATCCGCATAGACAAGCGGCAGCATCTCACCGTTTGCGGGGTCTGTTTCAGTGTCTACAAAGGCGCTGCAGGTCGAGCACGGAACGGACACGGCATACAGCCCGTGGCCCGACCATAGCACTATGGAATTCCCATAACTAACATAGGTCTCAAAGTTCGGGTAGTTTAGCTGGGCGTCTTTGGTATACGTGCTGGAATAGTACAGTCTATAATTCGAGAAATTCCCTGGCTCCAGGAGGTCGGTCCTGACCAGCTCCATCAGATAGGCGTCGTCGGTGGTCTCATCAGATGTTCCGCCTGCAAGGAGTGCCCTGGAGAACCATTCGCTGCTGTCCAGGGGCGGTGATTTTTCATAGTTGATTATGGCGCTGACAAGGCTTCCCATCGCCGCCGCTGTTGATACGGGCAGCCTCCCGACATAGACGTCGGGAATCCAGTCCGTTATCTCGTCCCCGACATCAGAGTGCTCGTGCTCTCCATAGTTGGAGTCCCAGTCGGTGTTCCAGTCCCCGCCAAGGCAGCTGTAGTAGTAGTCGGTCGGCACCTCGTCATCGTCCCCCTCGTACCAGGTCCTGCTCACCGTCAGCGAGGGAACCTGGCTGTTGGCCCCTGCGAGAAGGACCCATTCTGCCCCCTCTTCGTACCTGTCGGTGATGAAGTCCCTGATTAGCTTCTGCGAAGGATTCTCATGGGAATTCAAATCCATGTTGCTGAATCCTGAAACACCCCATCCCGTTGTGGAATTCCCCTCCGCCGAGAAGAGAACCCCCTGGTCCGTCGTTACGGTAATATTGTCCAGCCACCAGCCGCCGAAGCTGACGTAGGTGTCGGTGACATAGCGGAACCGGAGTTGGATTTCCTCCCCTGCGTAGCCGCTTAGGTTTATTGTATCCTGCACCCAGGAGCTGTTCCCGGTGTATGAATAGGCGCCGTCTGTCCCCACATAGGCCTCGGGCTCCCGGTAGTCCGTCATCTGCTCTCCCTGCAGCTGGGTCCAGTTCCCGCCATCCAGCGAAACCTCCACATAGCCGAAGTCCCAGCCCTCCTCGATTTTGAATTTGGTGGAAAGGGTGAGGTTTGCGCTGGTTGCATTGCCCAGGTTCAGAGTCCTCCGCATATAGTTGCTCTTGCCGTTACCCTCCCCTGAATGAAAGACCCGGTTCTCGGTCCCGTTGTAGTTCTGATAAATCCACTGCACGGTGTATATCTCGGCAGGGACGCCCTTCTTTGTCTTCCACTCCTTCAGCGGTTCCAGGGAAGAGTTCAGCGACGAGTCAGTTATTATAATATACTTTGTTGCGTTGGACGCCGCAGACCCGGCCATCACCCTCTTCTTCGGAAGCTCGTATTCCAGCCGCAGCGAAACCCTCCGGTGGAAAAGCAGCTCTTCGTCGCTGTGCTGCAGCGGGAAGATGGAAATTGAAACCACTTTGTGGTCCCTGAAGCCCTCGACTATCCGGAAGGAATAGACGCCTTCAGGGAACAGAAGGGAATGGCCCCCCGCTATCGTAAGTGCCGGGGAATTCCCGCCGGCTGTCATGATTACGGGCTGCTTCGATACAGCAAGGCCATCGACCTCGCCGAGGGATTCGGTCTCCGTCCCGTTCAGAATTACCCTGACGTTCATGGCGTCCCGGGGAATTCTCACGAACTCCCTTTTCACCGGCAGCCGCGGCTCGCCGGGAATTGCCGTGAACTCCAGCCCCTGAATCTCGTACTGAAGCCCTGCATCGGTCTGGGATGCTGCCGGCGCCGGGAAGTCAAAATCCAGCCGCATGCTCTCAGCCGAGACCGAAGCCGAAAGAAGAAGGAACAACACCAGCGCTCCGAACCTGTTTGACATAATCTCTATTAGCCGTCCAATATTTAAATATACAGAACCATTTTAATAACAGAATGCCAGCAATGAAGAAGAGAGAGTACGGCGGCCCCGCGGGAGGGGCAGGACTAATCCGCTACTTCGACGTTGATGAAGGCGGACCGAAGATGGATCCGAAGTTCGTGCTTGGAATAGTGATAGCTGTACTTCTCCTGGTGATTCTTATGAATATGTTCTAGTTCTTTCAGGTTAGATTCAAGACGGCAGATTCTGTTTATATTTCCAGTAAATTCAAGACCTATCGAGCCTATTATTTGACTTGGGCGATACGGCCGAAGCGAAGCTTCGGCGTAAATTACGAATCTTCGATTCGTAATTAGATAGGTCAATTTGTCAACTGGACGCGGCCGACTTCGTCGGGCGCGTGTCTGACTGCGAAGCAGTCAGCCACATTTCCAGTTGTGGCGAACGCGTCCGGGAGTGACTCTACCAACCGAACACCGGCTACCTGAGTCCATCCTCGTTCCCGCTACCTCTCCAGCACCCTCTATCAAGGTTAGGGCTGCTCCCGTCAGGGTCTGACCCGGTTCCCCCGGAAGAGAATCCGGTGAGACGAGAGGTCATAGTCAGAAACTCAGACCGAATGCACGGCTGATAGACTGCCTCCCGGACTTCAGCTTTCCCTAAAGGCGATTGAGAATTACAGAGGACGCCTACCCCTCCAGCCTAGTTCACCGTTAGATATGTAGATTGGAGGGCTAAAAATTCAAAGCTATTTAAATCAGAAAACTAATATCTTTGTATTCGTTTAATCTCACAGAAACAAGATGGATTCCATAGTAAATGCCGCCATACAGCACGGAAGTCTGGAGAAAAGGTCCTTTGATGAATTTGAAGGCACTGACAAACTAAAGATAGTCGTTCTGGGTACAGGCGGAGGCGGAAACAACACAATAAACAGGCTGCATCACATAGGGATTGAGGGCGCGGAGCTGATTGCCGCCAATACCGACAAGCAGGATTTGCAGAAACTGGAAGGAGACATAACCAAGATTCTCATCGGGGCCAAGCTGATGCGCGGCCTTGGCGCTGGCGGATTCCCGGAGCAGGGCGAGAAAGCCGCTGAGGCATCAAGGCACGAACTGGCCGATTTGCTCGCTGACACTCATCTTTTGTTCCTGACAGCAGGAATGGGCGGAGGAACCGGAACCGGTTCTGCCCCCGTAATCGCGGAGATTGCAAGGGACCAGGGCGCCATAGTCGTCGCGATAGTAACGTTCCCATTCAACCTGGAAAGAACAAGGCTGAACGTTGCAAGGGCAGGAATCGACCGGCTAAGAAAGGTTGCCGATACCGTAATCGTCCTTGACAACAACAAGCTGGTCCAGTACGTACCCAACCTTCCCATAGACAAGGCTTTCTCCGTTGCGGATGAGGTCGTTGCAAGGGCAGTAAAGGGCATCACTGAAACAATCATGGAGCCGAGCCTCATAAACCTCGACTTCGCTGACATAAAGGCCGTCCTCGGAGGCGGGAAGGTCGCGGTCATCTCCGTCGGAGATGGAGAGGGCCCCGACAAGGTCGAGAGGGCCGTTGAGAATACTCTGGCTCAGCCGCTCCTTGAAGTAAGCTACGACGATGCAACTGGTGCACTAATCCACATAACCGGCGGGGAGGAGATGACGCTCGGCGAGGCCAACAGGGTCGGCGAGCTCATAACCAAGGAGCTCAGAGCAGACGCCTCGGTAACCTGGGGCGCAAGGGTCGAGCCAAGCCTGAAGGAAAAGATTCAGGTTATCGCAATCCTGACCGGAATAAAATCCCCGAACATACTGTCTACATGCGAGGATGACAGCAGGACCGGAGCCTTTGTATATACGGAAGAATTCCACAGGTGGTCCAGAGGCCTTCCCGAAGTATAGTTACTTCTTTTTCCTCCCGGACGCTTTTCTGAATACACCTATCAGGGTGGTTGCTTCAAGTCCCGAGATGAATGCCCGGCCTATCAGCTGCCTGAAGGTCTTCTTGGCAACTTTTCTTCTGAAGTCCTCCCTATAGACTGAGTCAACAAGCGCATTGAATTTTTCAAGCAATATGTCCTTCTCAATCTTCTTTGCCTTCCTGAACTTCCTCAGCCTTTTTCTGTTGGACAGTTTCGACAGCTCGTAGAGGATTATCGCTACTGACTGCGAGAGATTGAGAGTAGGATACTCATTGCTTGCGGGAATGGTAACCAGCATGTCACACGTTGCAATCTCGTCGTTCAATAGTCCCGTATCCTCCCTTCCAAAGAGGATTCCCACCTTTCCCTTGAGGTCAAGGGAATTCCCCAGCTCTTCAGGAGTTACGGGCGAGCGCATCGCATTGCTATCTCCAGCAACAATCGCGCTTGTAGCAACGAGAAAGTCGAATTTCCCCTTCAGTTCACCGAAGCTCTTCACCACCTTCGCACCCTTCAGGATATCTATGCCGTGCATGGCCATGGCCCTGGCCTCCCCCTCAAGCTTCGGCGGGTTTACAAGCACAAGATTACTGAAACCGAAGTTCTTCATCGCTCTCGCTACCGAGCCAATATTGCCCTGATACTTCGGCTCTACCAACACTACAAAAAATTCGACCATACCGTTAGTTATAAGTCACTCAAGATTAATTATTTAACATGAGATTCATAGGGACAATCCACGGCAAGGTCAACCCCACCAGCTTCGACATCCTTCTCGCTGTTGCCGATGTCGAGAAGGGCAGCTTCGTGAAGATAAACCACGAGATTTACGGATGGGTCCTTGCCAGGATAGAGAACCTTAACCGATACCTGGAGAAGGGAGAGGAGGTTATCCTTGCGAACGCAAGGACGGTTGGCTACAAGTTGGGCAACCACATTCTAATCCCCAAGACCCCGTTCAAGCCCCAAGAGAAGGTCTATTCTGCCGACAGGGAGCTGATAGCTGACATTATAGGTCTAGAAAAGACAAAGACCGACAACCTCTATCTCGGTCTGCTGGAGGGCCACGACATTCCGGTCTATCTCGACACAGATAAATGCATAGGCAAGCACATGTCCGTTCTTGCAAAAACAGGAGCCGGAAAGAGCTACACCGTTGGAGTAATCCTCGAGGAGCTGCTCAAGGGCAGGTTCCCCATAGTCATCATCGACCCGCACGGCGAGTATTCCAGTCTGAAGCACGAGAGCGAGGACTACGATTCGATGCTCCCCTACGGCACCAAGCCCAGAGGCTACGACAGCCAGATAAAGGAATACGCAGCGAACATCATCGCAAACCCCGAGGCAAGGAAATTTAGCATCCGACCGAAATTCACCCTGGAGGAGCTGGTCGAGATTCTGCCAATGAGACTAACGGACAAGCAGAAGTCAATAGTCTATGAAGTCCTGAGAAGGGTGGAGCACCAGGATTACACCATCCAGGATTTGATAAATGCAGTAAGGATGGAGGAGAACAAGACAAAATGGAAGATTATAAGCGGCCTTGAATCACTGAGAAATTCCGGCATCTTCGACGGCAAACCCCTCTCAGAAAAGGACCTTGTAAAGGGGGGCCAGGCTACCATAATCAATCTGAAAGGCGCAGAAACAAGGATACAGGAACTCATAGTCTCGAAGGTCTCCAAGGACCTATTCAACGCCATAAAAATTGGGGACATCCCGCCCTTCTTCTACCTCATTGAAGAGGCCCATAACTTCTGCCCTGAGAGGGGCTTTGGCGATACGTTGTCATCTCAAATTCTCAGGGACATAGCATCGGAGGGCAGGAAGTTCGGGCTGCACCTCTGCGTCGTCTCGCAGCGCCCTGCAAGAATCGACAAGAACGTCCTGTCGCAGTGCAACACGCAAATAATTCTCAAGGTAACGAACCCCAACGACCTTCGAGCGTTGGGTCAGTCCATAGAGGGCTTCACCCCCGGGATGGAAAACGACATAAAGCAGCTCTCGGTCGGCCAGGCCCTTGTCGTTGGAGAATGCGTCGAGCAGCCAATAACAATAAACATAAGGGCCAGGGAGACAAGGCATGGCGGTCCCAGGGACGGGGAGGCAAAGCCAAGGCCCGAGACAAAGCCCAGCATCGTGGACAAGATAAAGCCGGTCTTCATCAGGGAGGATGAACCACCAAGGCCCATTACGCAGGAAAAGCCCAAAAAGAAGAAGACCGGGTGGGGCTTGGTCAAGCGAATATTTCTGAGGGATGAGTGACTAAGCCATCTCCTCTGTGATGGCATAGTTCCCCGCAGCATTACTTTCTCTTAAATCTCTTCGCCTCCCTTAGCAGCAAACTGAAGACCTCTGCCCGCATGAAATAGCCGGCCTTGCTGAGCTCGATCAGCAGGTCCTCGAATTCCCTTGCTTTTATCAAATCCTTCTTCAGAAATTCCAGCAGGATTGCGGTTGTTCTGTAGGGCCTCAGCCCGAGAACCTTGCAGACCTCGACACCCTCCTTGTCGTCTATCAAGATATTCTTTACTTTCATGTCCAGAGCAAGGGAGATTGCTTCCAGTTCGCCCTTATGCAGGGTATCTATCTTTAGCTTTGATTTGGCGTCTTTGACAATTATGGCTCCGTTCTCTATCGCCTTCTCTACCCCTATAACCTCGGCCTTGTCCAGTTCCCTGCCCTTCAGTACTACCTCGTCATAAACAGCAGAGGGGACGTATAACTCGTCAAATATCTTCTTGAGAAATGGGAGCTTGTTGAGCTTTGCCAGGTATATCAAAGGAGTTGAATTGCTGACTGCTTTCATTTAGCCACCAAAAACAAGCCGGATGTCCTCCTTCGCGTCTTCCACATCGTATTTGACAGGAATCTTCTTCTCCCCGACCTTATCCTGCATCTCCCAGAGGGAAAGCCCTGCCATCTCCGCGGCCCTCCAGAGAGTAATCCTTCCCTGCTCATAGAGGTCAAGGGCGTGTTTCTCCCTCACTTTCTGCAGCCCGGTAAGTATTATCTCCCTGAAAAGTTTCGTTTTCCCGTAGTTCTTCTCCCTTGCGAACTCTTCTATCTCTTTTTCGACCGCAACGGGAACCCTGGCAGATATTACCTTCGTTTCCATCAGTAATAATATGTAAACATATGTTTAAAAACGTTTACATTTGCTCTCAGGCCATCTCATTCGCAATGGCATAGACCTCCTCCAGGTCGAAGATTGTCTTGTTATCCTCAAAGAGCTTCTCAACGAGCTTGAGATGTACCTTCATCTTCAGAGAGCCGATTGCCAGGGCGCCTATCGCTACCCTGCCCTCAAGCTCCTTGCAGTCGTCCTGAATGCCCACGCCTTCAATCCCTGCCGGGGGGACCGCATTCACATCGGCCAGAACCTTCAGCTGCGGGAACTTTGACCATATTGATTTTGATAGAACCTGGATTCCCTCCGGACCAGTTGCTATGACTATGTCCTTGTCCGAGACTACCTTCTCTGTTGAGGCGTCGTCAGCAACCTCCATGGGCTTTACATCCGCCCCGTACTTCTCCTTCATCAGGGCGCAGATCTGCTCAGCCCTTCCCTTTTTTCTGGAGGTCAGGGTAACATCACAGCCCTCTTTTGTAAGAAGGACCGCAACCCTCTGCCCTACCGGGCCAGTGCCTGCGAGAATCACCGCCTTCTTTCCCTGAAGGTTGCCCTCCATCGCCTTCTTGACCTTTACAGCGCAGCCGCAGGCGGTAGTATATGCGCCGTCCGGGTCGACAGCGACAGAGACCCTGAAAAAGTCGGGCAGCTCGTTGAATGCCTCAACCGCCTTATCAAGCATCTGCTCGCCCAGATTGACGTCATGGCCGCCGATGAATATTGCAGTGTTCTTCAGGTCGTCCGGGTGCCTCGTGAAGATGCAGCTGTGCACCATGTCCCTGACGTCCTCAGGGGTAATGTTGCAGTAGGGAACGATGACGTCGGCCCCTGCATCATGGCCCACAATGAGGTCAAAGAGGCTGGCGTACTTCTCCGGACTCAGGTAGGCGAGAATCTTTTTCATGCTGAAGTTAATACATGAGTTTGCAGGGTAAAAAATCGTGCGGGTTAGTTTTTATGAAACTCGTTTTAGATTCCTATGGGCCGGTTTTTTAGATCACATCCTATAACTATGTGGTAATGAAAATGCTTGGTGATATCCTTAATCTGATTTCGGGTTTTATTGGTGGCTATTGGGGGATTATTCTTGGGATTCTGACAATTTCCATATTATGGGGTGGGTATACCATTACAACAAAAAGATTAAAAAACTTTCTTACCAAGAAGGCATATAAGCCTGATAATGTGCAGTACTTCATGTTGATTTGGCGTTATGTATGGCTGGCTATTGTTCTTATATTCGCTGTCATCAGCTTTTCCGGATCCTTAGTCGCTTTAGGGATATCTGCAGCATTCCTTGGCATGATATTGGGCTGGTCTCTTCAAGCTCCTGTAACGGGACTAGCAGCGTGGCTGATGATTATCCTGATACGACCTTTCAAAATAGGGGACCGCATCATCATCTCTGGAATCATCGGGGATGTGAAGGACATAACACTCACACACATCATCCTCAACCAGGTTGGAGGTACAACAGGGGGTGAAGAAAAGTCAGGGCGTGGTGTTCTTATCCCAAATGCCACCCTGTTTCAGCAGGTTATTTGCAATTATACTCTTGATAACAAATACATTCTCGATGAGGTAGGGGTTGTTGTAACATTTGACTCTGATTTAAATGAAGCAGAGAGCATGCTCCTTGATGTAGCACATGAGTTAACGGCAGATATCATAAGGGAAACGGGTGAAGAACCGTTTGTTAGAGCAGTTCTCATTGATTGGGGTGTTAAAATGCACCTGCGATATCAGACAATGGCAACTGACCGTCAGAGGCTGTCAAGCGATATTGCAAAAAGGGCAGTCCAGAAGTTCAATGAGAATAAGCGGGTTGAATTCAGCTACCCACATACGGAGATTCTTTACAGCCCTAAGGGGGAAAAATTAATTAGATAAGGTGAGGTTGGATTAAATGTCACGAATAATAAAACGTAGGTCAAAAAAAGCAGGCCTTCCACCCGGCACTCTCGTCCATGTCGGAAAGAAGAGGGCTGAAAAAGCGAAGATTACAATCCTCGACTACGACGGGAAGAATTTCGAGGAGAGGGTGGCAAAGAGGGTGGAGGACTGCTTCCCGTTCAAGGACAAGCCGACTGTTACCTGGATAAACATAGACGGCCTGCATGATATCAAAATCATAGAGAAGATTGGCAAGCACTTCGGACTGCACCCCCTTCTCTTGGAAGACATTCTTAATACCGGCCAGCGCCCCAAGATGGAGGACTTCGAGAGCCACATTTTCGTCGTTCTGAAGATGCTCTACCATGACAAAGCCGAGAACGAGGTGAGGGCGGAGCAGGTTAGCATCGTACTGGGCGAGAACTTCGTCATATCGTTCCAGGAGGGGGAGGGCGACGTCTTCGACACAATACGAGAGAGGATAAGGGGCAGCAAGGGCAGGATAAGGAAGGCGGGCCCGGACTACCTTGCATATTCTCTGATGGACGCAATAATCGACAACTACTTCATAATACTGGAGAGGCTCGGCGACAGGATAGGGGACATGGAGGACGAGGTGGTGGACAACCCCTCCAAAGAGGCGTTGAGGAACATCCACCACGTCAAGGGTGAGATGGTATTCCTGCGCAAGTCGGTGTGGCCCCTTCGGGAGGTGATAAGCGGGCTGGAAAGGACGGAGTCCCGGCTTATAGATGAGAAGACCAACATATATCTGAGGGACGTCTACGACCACACGGTGCAGATTATCGACACCATTGAATCACTAAGGGACACGGTCTCGGGGATAAGGGACACCTATATGTCGAGCATAAGCAACAGGATGAACGAGGTCATGAAGGTTTTGACGATATTCGCCAGCATATTCATACCCCTGACTTTCATCGCGGGGGTATATGGCATGAATTTTGAGTACATTCCGGAGCTTGGGTGGCACTGGGGCTACTTTGCTGTATGGGCCGTTATGATATCTGCCGCCATGTTGATGCTCCTGTACTTCAGGAGAAAGGGGTGGCTATGATGGCAGAGGATTCCTTTCTGATAGGCAGCGTAACGCTGGTGGATTTGCTGGTATTCCTGTTTGTCTTCATCGCGACACTTTCGCTGGGAAGCACGGTTTATATCCTGTCAAGAAGATTTCTGGACAGCAGGCTGCCCGAGAGCAACTCGAAGCCATTGTCGCGGCTGCTGGAATACTCAATCATCGTAGCGGGCCTGTATTACGGCCTTTACCATGTCCTTGGCCTTGACATTACTGCATTCGCAGCATCACTGGGGATACTAACGGTCGCAATCGCGTTCTCCTCGCAGCAGATAATACAAAACGTCATGGCGGGGATAATAATCGCCATAGACCGGCCCATCCAGATTGGCGACTGGGTCGAGGTCGGCGGGATACCCCTGACCGGCATGAATAGGGTGAGGGACATAAAGCTGATGAAGACCGTGATGAGGGACAGGGACGCCAGGCTCATATACATACCAAACTCCCTTCTTATAACCTCGAAGATTATAAACTACAGCCGGGCCGGTTTTCTGGAAGTCCCGGTGCAGATGAAGGTCCCCTATACCTCAAACTATGAAAAAATCAAGGATATTATCCTCGAAACAGCGAACGAGAACAAGAGGATTCTCCCCCTTGTCACGAGGGAGGAAAAAAGCAACGTCGTCATGACGCTGAAGCTGCCCCACATCCAGAAGCTCTTCGATAGCGCCCCCGACATGAAGCGGTTCAGGCCAAGGGTGCTGATATCGGAAGTCTCGGACTCACAGATAATCCTCAGCGCAAGAATCTGGATAAGGGAGGTGGAGAAGAGGGACGAGATAGTGTCCGAATTTTTAGATTCACTACTAAATAGATTCAGGAAGGAGAAGATTAAACTGGATTAGAATGGACACTCAGATTATTATGGATAACCTAGGTATTGTCATGAAGATAGTTTACAGCATCATAGTTATCATAGCCGCAAAGATTGCCATCATTGTGATGAAACCCTCGATAAGAAAGCTCGACGACCACATAGGGCAGGTCGAGCTGTCCAAGGGCACGCACAAGCTGATAAAGAACGCCATAAGGTACGTAATCTACACGGCGGCCCTCGTTGCGATACTCTACATATTCGATGTGAAGGATGCACTCTATGGCCTACTTACTGGGGCTGCTGTCCTCGGTTTTGCAATAGGATACGCCTCGCAGGACATACTCTCGAACATGCTGTCAGGAATCCTGATTGCAGTCGACAGGCCGTTCACTATAGGTGACAGGATAATGGCCGCCGGAATTACGGGGACGGTGAAGGACATCGCGCTGAGAACGACGGAGGTGGTCACTGACGAGGAAGTTCCCGTGCTGATACCTAACTCCAGCCTTCTGAAGAGCCCCATACACAACTACGGCAGGAAGAAGAAGTAAAATGCAGGACAAGATACTGGACATCTCGAAGAGGAGAGGTATAATCTACCCCTCCTTTGAAATCTACGGCGGGCTTGCAGGATTCTACGACTATGGCCCGGTGGGAAAGAGGATAAAGGAGAACGTCGAGAACCTGATACGGGAATTCTATGTCATTGACGAGGGCTTCATGGAGGTCGAGTGCCCCACCCTCTCACCCGAGGAGGTGTGGGTTGCATCAGGACATATTGAGAATTTCGCCGACCTCATGACAGAATGCAAGAAGTGCGGTGCCCCTTACAGAGCGGACCACCTCGTGGAGGCGCACCTCAAGAAGGCAGTCGACGGTCTCGGCATCAAGGAGCTTGAGGCCCTAATAGAAAAAGAGAAAATCAGCTGTCCCAAATGCAAGGGCGAGCTTGACAAGATTTACAACTACAACCTCATGTTCCAGACCTCTGTGGGCCCCGGGAAAGAGAAGAAGACATCCTACCTCAGGCCCGAGACCGCGCAGACTACATACCTCGCCTTCAGGCGCCTGTGGGAAATCGGCAGGAAGAAGCTCCCCCTTGGAGTGCTGCAGATAGGTCGCTCGTTCAGGAACGAGATATCGCCAAGGCAGGGCGTTATAAGGTTGCGGGAGTTCAACCAGGCCGAGATTCAGATTTTCGTGGACCCCGATGAAAAGGATACCGAGGAATTCAAGAACGTTTCTAAGATAAAGGTTAGAATTCTCGACAAGAACGACAAGGAGTCCGATACGTCTCTTGGCGATGCCGTCAAGAAGGGAGTGATAAAGTCCCGGCTCATCGCCTACCACCTGGGGAGGGCATTGCAGCTATTCGAGGCCATGGGGATAGACCCCAAGAGGCTGAAGCTCAGGCAGCATAGAGACGAAGAACGGGCATTCTACTCCACCGACACCTGGGACGTGGAGTTCCAGTCCGGGGACTTCGGCCGGGTGGAGCTGGTCGGGATATCGGACAGGACGGACTATGATTTGAAAGCTCATCAGGATCTCAGCGGCCAGAGCATGGAGGTCAACATCGACGGCAAGAAATTCATCCCCCACGTCATTGAGATTGCCTATGGAGTCGACAGGCCCGTTTACTGCGTCATAGAATCCTGTTACGCCGAGGACGACAGGGGCACCTATTTTAAATTTCCGAAGAGGACGGCACCCTACCAGGCTGCGGTCTTCCCGCTGGTCAACAAGGACAAGATTCCGGAGAAGGCAAGGGAAATCTTCAATTCTCTGAAACAGGCCAGGATATTCGCCCTCTACGACAAGGGGGGCAGCATCGGCAGGAGGTATGCAAGAGCGGACGAGATAGGGATTCCCTCCTGCATAACCATAGACTACGATACTCTGGAGGACGGCACAGTAACTGTCAGGGACAGGGATTCCAAGAAGCAGGAGAGAGTAAAGATTGAGGAACTCTCTAAGCGCATTTTATGAATATCTCCTCGTAGAGATGTTCCTGCTCAAGTTTCACCTTCTGGTTGTTTGATAGATAGAGTAAGGACATCAGGGTCGAAATCTTCTCGTCCAGGCTGTTGGCCATCTCCGAGAACAGGGCCACATCCTTGGAGGCTATGAGTTCCATCACCCTTTTGTAGGTCTCCTCTATGAGCTCGGTTATGTTGGCCTCTATTGTAATCTCCATGACCTTCTTTCCGTTGCCGTTTCCGTTGCCTTCCTTCTTCAGCTTCTGCTTGAGGGTCTTTTCCTCCAGGACCCCCTGGATTGCGTTAATCAGCTCGGCTGCGGTTACCCTTCTTTTCACAATCCTCTTTGGATTGACCTTTATTGGAAGACCGTCCTCTCCCATGACCTCGCTCTTGAGCGTGTCGCCCACAGAGGAAAAGGCCGAGGGGTCTAATTCACCGAACAGGTCGAAGTCCCCCTCAAGAAAATCGGGCCTGAACTCATCCATGCTTATGGGAATGTTGCCGACAATGTCTGCTTTCATCCGCAGGAGAACGGCAGTAACAATGACAACGTTTGCGGGAATCGTGAAGTTCATGTCCTCCATCTGTTCAACCTTGGAGGCGTATTCGGTAGCAAGCTCGGATATGTCGATGTCCCAGGGGTCCATCTGGCCAATTACCTCATAGAGGGTGTCCTTCCAGAACGAGCTTTCCATCATTCCGTGCGGGAATGATGTTTTGCGAATCTCCTGATTCGCGATATTGGCATCGGTCGCTACCATTTTGGTGGTAATAGTGATAAGGTCGATTTGGGTTTAAATAGATTACGGTTTTTCCTCGCTCAGTATAGCGATTACATTGCGGCCCAGCCACTTTAACGGGACGGTTATGTGGGCTCCTGTGCCGAACTCCATGGCCCTTTTCTTTCGCACGTCGCTGACTCCTATGTCCACCCGGACTATATCGCCCTTCTTCATTATATATATTTATATATATCTAAGTATAAAAAGGTATCGGTTCTTGATTCTGGCGGGTTCAAGAAGCGTGCTGAAAAACCTGCAGAGATTATAGATGAAAAAATTGGCAGGGGGTTATAAAACCCCCACCCTTATAGTCTATCGTAATCTATGACGCTATCCTGTTGGCACTATTTCTTCTTCTTTTTAGTTGCCTTTCCTTTTTTAGTTGCCATTTGCTTTACCTTTAATGCTACCATTCTTCAGTGTAGCATTCCTCATATGTGTCATCCTCGTCATCATCCCACATTTCGTCATCGTAGTTGTGGTCCTCCATACGACTCAAGTTCTGTATATCTCTTTTTACACCGTCCTTGTGTTTGTTTTTAGGGTCCATAGAGCTCACCTCATTGGTAGTTCAAGCTATAGAAATAGAGCGCCGCCCAAAGCACAGACATAGATTCATCATTCAAACTCCTCCCGCACCGGCTGTTTGCCGGTATGGAAAAAATATTGCAATACTTTATTTTACTTACCAGTATAAAAACCAAATGCTTTTTGAGAGCACGACTGACCTAGATAACCCTCTCTTCTTTCAGAACCGAGAGCAGGTTCAGAACCGAATAGGACGCCCTGGTTATGCCCATGCTCCTCTTCTCGGTGTCGGTGCCGACGAGATAGATGCCATTGACAGGGGTTTTGATTCCGGTGAATTTGGTGTTTATGGTCCATGCTGCCTTCTCGGGCACAAGAATCTGGTAGTGCGTGATGTCCACGCGCTCTTCAAGCTTTGGCTTTACTTCAAAGATTGCATTTAGCGCTCTTTTCTTCTCCTTCTCTGGTTTGTAGTTTTCGGGCAGCCTGAATGCAAAGCCGACGAGCTGCTTTCCTTTTGGAGCGAGCGAGGGATCATAGTTCGACACCGGCACGGCCCAGGTGTAGGGGTCTGAATCCACCCATATCTCGGAGCCGTCCCTCTTAAACATCTGCTCGTTCAGGCCAAGCCAGATTGTAAGGGCGTCCGCCCTGTGCGATTCCTTGAGGGAATCCCCATATCCTTCCGGAAGCTCCTTGATGATTCCCGGCAGTTCCGATGCAAATCCTGAGTAGATTACGGTCTCAGCTGAGTACTCCCCATTTGTTGTTTGAATCTTCTTTTTCCCGTCTGAATCCTCTATGCTCTTGACCTCCTCGTTGGTCTTAATCTTGACTTTCCCCTTTGGCATGGAAGATAGCACCGAATTCGTTATGGACTGTATTCCCCCCTTGGGGTAGAACTGGTCCGTTGCACCCTCCTTCATAAGGACGTTGTAGAGCTTGTCCAGGATGTTTTTGGAGCGGCTCTTGTAGTGTTGGGCATCCAGAAACCGCTGAACTGGAGTCTCCTTCATCGACGTCCCGGTCATGAAGTAGGAAAGGCAGTTCAGGAATCTCATGGTAGAATCGCACAGGTTGTTGCCAATCAAATCACCAACCGACTTCTTGGACAGGTCCTCCCCCGATTTGAACAGATATGATATCGAGAATAGAGCAGATACAAGATGCAGTCTGTCAACCGGGGGGATTAAATCGAAGTTGAACCAGCCCTGCAGGTTCCAGGGGAACGGCTTTACCTTGTTATTCAGCCGCACATAGTAGCGACCGTGGGGGACGAAGTTCGGAACCACATCGAAATACATATCCATCAGCTCACGCAGCGGGCCGTTCTCGACCCTCGTTATTATATGCGGTCCGGTATCTACCTGGTAGCCGTCGACATCATAGGACCTGCACACCCCTCCAATGTCGGAGCTCTTCTCAAGGACCAGGACATTCCTCCCCTCCTTTGCCAGTGCCAGCGAGGTCAAAAGCCCGCTGATTCCCGCGCCCACAACAATGATTCTGTTCTTATCCATCTTACAACACAAAGGAAATCGCAATAATGCCAAAGAGGAATTCTATCAGGATGAGAATCAAAACGAGGTCCTTCTCGGCAATACCCCCTGTCAGCTTCATTATCCACTGACACAGACTTATCGGATTCTCCGGACTGAAGAGCTTGCCGTCCCTGTACTGGCCCCACCAGCCCTTGCTTGGGAATCTGTTTTTTACCTTTATGAAGAAGTCAAGGATGTAGGGGATTATGACGATGACCCCCAGAGTTTCGAAATTTCCCATTATTACGGCAGATGCAATTACCGCGCCCACTGTCAGGGTCCCTATGTCACCTATCAGAATCTTTGAGGGATACCAGTTATAGAACAGAAACGCAGCAAGTGCGCCACACATGGACAGCAGCAGAATCAGGGCCTCGTCGCTGCCGAGCTGGAAGGCGACAAATGCCAGTGACAAACAGGCAACCAGACCCATCCCCGCCTCCGAACCGTTGAAGCCGGCAAGCATATTGGTAACATTGGATGCCCCGGCGATTCCTATGGGGATGAGAATCAGCGCATAGAAGATTCCGAATTCCACTGGCCCTATGAACGGGAACGTCATCATTGTGACCCCTGCCTTTACAGCGACCAGGGGTAGAGATGCGAATAACGGCAGAACTGCTTTTATCCCCTGGTGCATCGCAAAGAGGTCGTCAAAGAGTCCGATGAGTGCCATCAGCAGTATAGTCGAGAGAGCCGCAAGGAGATAGGCCAGATTGAAGCCGTTGCCGAAGGAGTGAAAAAATGTGAAAAGAGCAACAGCAAGAAGAATTCCGGCACTCAGCCCGAAGACTATACCGAACCCGCCCATCTCCGGAAGCTCTGGCTGGCTGGGTTTATTCACGTCCTTTCCCACCAGGTGGGCTTTCTTTAGCTTCGGGATTATCCAGGGCGTCGAGGCGAATGTCACGAGGAACGATGCCAGAAGGACCAGTAGGAATTCATACATCTTGAGATTACATATTAATTTCTAATACTAAATAATATCTCTATCGTCACGCGATCGTAGTGTAGTCTGGCTATCACTCTGGCTTGCCAAGTCAGTGACCCGGGTTCAAATCCCGGCGGTCGCATCGAAACCTTTGGAAACCACTCACTGGGTGGGGTTGAAATACTAAAACGAAAGAAAGTCCTTCGCACTAAATAGCATGGTCTCGGAGCATATCAGAAACACTTTTCCCCTGCTACCACAAAGCTTTTCTTAACCAACCACCAATATACCAATAACGCAATGGATTCCCCTACCTTTAATAAGGAAAAGTTTGAAACTGTTATTCTATATATCATTAAAAAGTGCGGTGGCTTATCTAACTTTGGAAAGACAACCCTTTTCAAGATGCTTTATTTTTCTGATTTTAATCACTACGAGCGTTATGAGACCTATTTAACTGGGGAGGCCTACGTGAAACTAAAAAGAGGTCCAGCACCACGCCACTTTAACGAAGTAATCAAATCGATGGAAGAGGAAGGTAAAGTATCTCTTTGTAAGGTGCCTTTCCACACATATCTTCAACAGAAATTTATAACCCAAACTGAGCCGAACCTAGATCTACTAACTGGGAGAGAGTTAGAGACTATTGATAATGTAATAGATGAGC
>JAHIKS010000022.1 GCA_018897475.1 Candidatus Altarchaeota archaeon | reverse complement strand
GTGTCAAGCTGAAGGTAGACGGAAGGAGGGTCAGGGTAGGATGAAGATTAAAAGAGCCTTGTTGAGCGTTTCTGACAAAGAGGGCATTGTGGAATTCGCAAAGTCTTTGGCAGAGCTTGGCGTTGAGCTTGTTGCCACTGACAAGACAGGAAAGCTGCTGAAGGAGAACAAGATTCCTGTCAGGAGTGTTGAGGAGGTTACCGGCTTTCCCGAGATTCTTGACGGCAGGGTGAAGACCCTGCACCCGAAGATTCATGCCGCGCTGCTGAGCATTCATGACAAGGAGGGGCATAGAAAGCAGCTTGCAGAGCATGAGATAGTTCCGATTGACATGCTCGTTGTCAACCTGTATCCGTTCAAGGAGACCATATCGAAGAGCAGCAGCATGGAGGAGGCCATAGAGAATATCGATGTTGGCGGTCCGGCGATGATTAGGGCCGCTTCCAAGAACTTTCAGGACGTCGTTGTCGTTATATCCCCGGCACAGTATCCGGAGATTCTGGAGGAGCTGAAGGAGGGGGATGTGGGCTTTGAGAAGAGAAAGGCCCTAGCCTTCGAGGCGTTCAAGGTTACATCCAACTATGACGCCCTGATTTATGACTATCTGATGGGGGAAGCGGAGAGATTCCCGCAGCTTCTCTCGCTGAGGTATGAGAACCCGGAGAGGTTGAGATACGGGGAGAACCCGCACCAGAGCGCGGCCCTTTACAGGGAACTGCTACAGAAGGGCTCGTGCATAACCAAGGCAAATCAGATTCATGGCGAGAAGGACCTCTCCTTCAACAATATACTGGACATGGACGCTGCCCTTTCTCTTATCAGGGAGTTTGAGAGGCCCACCGTTGCAATAATAAAGCATAGCAATCCGTCCGGGGTTGCCTCCTCGGATGATTTGAGCGAGGCCTACAGGAAGGCCTATGCCTGCGATGAATACTCGGCATTTGGGAGCGTTGTCGCGGTCAACAGGCCGGTTGATAAAGAAACGGCGGAAGAGATAAGCAAGCTGTTTATAGAGGTGGTAATCGCCCCGTCCTTTGGGAAGGAAGCGATGGATATTCTGGGTAAGAAGAAGAATTTAAGGGTTCTTGAGCTGAATATGGATGAGGCTCCCGATGAAAAATTCGACTTCAGGAAGGTTTCAGGGGGTCTTCTGGTGCAGACGCCGGATGTGGAGCCGGTGGGGAAGGATGATTTGAAGGTGGTTACAAAAAAGAAGCCGACCGAGGAGGATATGAAATCCCTGCTGTTTGCCTGGAAGGTTGTCAAGCACGTCAAGTCGAACGCCATAGTCCTTGCGAGGGATGAATATACTGTCGGCATTGGGGCTGGCCAGATGAGCAGGATTGACTCGGTGGACGTTGCCGTCAGGAAGGCAGGGGAGAACGCAGCCGGTTCAGTGATGGCTTCGGATGCCTTTTTCCCTTTTCGGGATTCGATTGATGCTGCTGCCAAGGCCGGGATTAAGGCTATAATACAGCCAGGGGGCTCGATAAAGGATGAAGAGTGTATCAGGGCTGCTGATGAGCACGGGATTGTGATGATTTTTACCGAGGTAAGGTGCTTTAAGCACTGATTATTCGTAGCAGCCGGTGATATTACGGGATTCTCTGTGCAAGATACTTAAATATAAACTTCAATAATTGAAACTATAACTTTCAATTTTAAATGTTGATGATAATAATTACAGAATGGAAAACAAATCCATATTCCTGAAGGCAATGGGGGACTACCCATCAATGCGAGTCCTTGACTTCCTGATGGAGAACTACGTCTTCGACTATTCCAAGACGCAGATAGCTGAGCAGGCAGAGGTCAGCTTCAACACCCTGGAATCGTTCTGGAACAAGCTGATCGAGTTCGGAATCATCGAGAGGACCAGAAAGGTTGGCAGGTCTGAGATGTATAAACTGAACAGGGAAAACCAGATGGTGAAGAAACTGGTAGAGATAGATATCTGGCTCTCTAAGAATTATGCGGATTCAATTCTCGCTGAGGAAAAGGTTCCCATATTCAGTTGAGCGAAGCTCAACTGATATATCAGTTACGCCGGGGGTGTAACTGAATATTCCTGCCTGAACCTCACTTCACGAACTTCCCAATCCCTCCGAGAAGTCTAACAATCTCAGGCAGCACTCCGGCCGACATTATTTTGACATATGTGGGGTCGTTGCCCCTCTCATTTGCCTCTTTCCTTACCTGTCCAAGCCAGTAGCCCACCTGAGTCTCCTTGAGTCCCAGCTTTTTTGCGATTTCCTTGTGCTTGTAGCCCAGGCCCCGTAACTCCACAATCTGAGCCAGGTGATAGTCAGATACCATTTTAGCTATACTAAGTATTTACTTTGCTATGCTTTATATTTACTTAGTATTACTATAAAAATGCATAGAACATACTTTTCACTTTTCGGCTAGACTCTCTAGGGCAAAGTATTTTGGTAACTATTTGGCTTATGTGGTACCTGAGGTTGTGTTTTTCAATCCCATTTAACACGAACTCAAATGGGTTTCGTCCTCTTTTCTGCTGAGTAAGCAGTGTTGACATCATGATCTCTCTGGAGCGTAACCCCAACTGGCTTCTATGCAG
>JAHIKS010000021.1 GCA_018897475.1 Candidatus Altarchaeota archaeon | reverse complement strand
GCAATACAGCCTGCCTCTATGACAAGCAGAAGTGCCTCGAATACATGGACTCCGTACTGAATCCGAAGTGCGCGGTCTGCAGGAAGCCCCTGGAGGGTGAAATCGATATCGTGCGAGGCCGTAAGATGCATCCTTCATGCAGAAAAAGATATAAGGGGTAGCATTATCGATTTCTCGGTATATTATTGTCCGTTTACTATAGCCCAAACGCATAAAATAGCCCCCTCCAGAGCATCAGAATACGAAGAAAATTTTTTCGCTAAAGGCCATGCAACTCACGAAGAAAAATCATTCGTTTTTGACTAAATGAAACAGATTTATTCTATAATATCTTATACTTTTATTATATTATAACTATTCCTATATAAATAAATAATCATAACATATCTAATAAAATAGATATATTAAAATAAACATATAAAAAATAATCAAAAATCCGGAAAATAAACATTCAATGTGAGAGTTCCTCCGGATTGAGCGGCATGCTCTTTAGCCTGTGCTTCCTGATTATGCCCTGCAGTTCTTCGGAGTCAACCCCCGTTTCTGATAGCTTCTGCAGGATTTTCTTTCTCTCGTTTATTATCTTTTCCACATCGAAGCCCATGGGCTTCAGCACATTGCTAAGATTCCTGTATATCATGCTCTCGTGGAGAAGGAGGTTCATCGAGTCAGTTTTTTGATCCCACCTGCATATGTCCTTCATAAGCATCTCATCCTCCCTGTAATGCGTCTCTGCAATCTCCATAACCCTCCTCTGGATTCCGGCCTTCTTGCTGAAGACCCTCTGCACCATTATGACGAGGTCAAGTCCGGAAAGGAGGGGCTTTGGAACGTCCAGAGGCGTGTGTGTGAGCCGTATGAGCAAATCATCGGTTGTATTCGCGTGTATGGTGCCCATGCAGCCGTCGTGGCCGGAATTCATCGCAATGAACAGGCTCTTTGCCTCGGGACCCCTCATCTCACCTATTATTATCCTGTCGGGCCTTGCCCTCAGGGCGTTTCTCACCAGGACATTCATGTTAATGACCTTGCCCAGGGACCCCTTGTCCGGGGATTCAAAGTACCTGGTTTCGAATCTCACCCTGTTCTGGTGGCTCGGATGAAGCTCCTCGGAATCCTCGATTGTGACTATCCTCTCACCTGCCGGCACGAAGCCAAGCAGTGCGTTCAGCAGGGTAGTCTTCCCCGAGGCGGTCCCGCCGCCTATCAGCATATTGGCCGGCTTGACGTACAGGCCATCGGTACACATCCACAGGAACGCGGCAACATCAACCGAGAGCATATGGCTCCTTATCAAATCGACCAGGTTCATGCTGCCCGGGACGAATTTTCTGATTGTCAGCGACGGCCCGTCCAGAGCAACCGGCGGTATCCCCACGTTGATTCTGATATCGTCGGCCAATTTGGCATCCAGCAGCGGATTCCTGAAGTTGACCTCCTTTCCTATCTTGATGCATATGTTATGGATTAGGGAAAGGATTTCATCGTCTGATTCGAAGTTTATGTTTGTATTGCACGTTCCGAATTCCCTGTGTATGACAAAGACCGGTAGCTTCGAGCCGGATATCATTATCTCTTCAAGGCCATCGTCCGAGACGAGCGCGTCTATCTTGCCATAGCCGATTGTTTCCTTTATGAGCTCCCCCTTTATCAGCTCTCTCCTTGCTTCCGGGATATCGCTGAGTCCATCCAGAAGGGATTGAACCCCGTCCATGAACATTATCTTGTCCTCGGGAGATGCTACGGAATATCCAATATCCGGCAGGATTCCCCTTGCAAGCGCCACCCGCATCTTGTCCTTTGCCCTCCTCTCCGCTACCGAGAGTTCCGTGGCATGCAGATAGTACAGCGGAATCTCCACGTCCCTGACCTTGAAAATCTTCACGTTGTCGTACTCCTTCAGAACCTTCAGAACCTTTACCTTCTCATCAGCCATTTTCGTTATCCCTCGATTTAAGGAGAGTCTCCAGGTTCGCAGTGTGCCCTTTAATCGCACCGAGAATCTCGTCAGGACCCGCATCCCTTTCTACCAGGTCCTCCAGAATCCCCTTCCTCTTTTCCAGTATGTCATTAATATCGATACCCATGGAATTCAGCGTGCTTGCAAACCTTGAGTATATGATGCTTTCGCTCTTTTTGAATTCTATCTTGCTCCTTTCAACATCCCACTCGAATATTCTGTTCAGGACCACCTCGTCGCCCCTCTTTATCACCTCTGACACCTCGGTAATCTTCCTCATTATCCCGTGCTCTCCGCCGAACACCCTCCTTTGCAGTATTATCAAGTCAAGTCCGATAATCAGCGGCTTTGGCACGTCCATGGGAGGGTTCGTGAGCCTCGTAATCGCGTCATCGACAGAGTTTGCGTGTATGGTGCCCATGCAGCCGTCGTGGCCGGAATTCATCGCAACGAAGAGGCTCATTGCCTCATGACCCCTCATCTCCCCGACGACAATCCTGTCTGGGCGCATCCTGAAGGCATTCTTTATCAGCATCTCCATGTCTATGCCGCCTCCTTCCCTGACCCCCATTGAAAAGGTCTCCATCCTGGACCGGTTCTGGTGTATGGGTCTCAATTCCTCGGTGTCCTCTACGGTGACCATCCGCTCTTCCTCAGGGACGAAGGTAATCATGGCATTGAGCGTCGTCGTCTTACCGCTCGCGGAGCCCCCCACAATCAGTATATTGGCCGGCTTTATGCACATCCCGTCAACGCATACCCAGAGGAAGGCGGCCAAATCAGTAGTCATGGTCTTATTCCTCAGCAGGTCGACTATGGTCATGGGGGCGGTCCTGAACTGCCTGATTGTCATCGAGGGCCCGTCAAGGGAAACCGGGGGAATGACAATGTTTATCCTCATGTTCTCCGAGAGCCTGGCGTCCAGCATGGGGTTCTTGAAGGTAATCTCCTTCCCCAGCAGGGTTGCGATATTCTGAATCAGGTCCATCAGCTCCTTATCGGAACCGAACCTGATGTTTGTCACGCAGGTTCCATAGTCCCTGTGCACAACAAAGACCGGCAGCTTCGAGCCGGAGACCATTATCTCCTCCAAGTTCTCGTCTCCCAGCAGGACATCCACGGGCCCATAACCGACCGTCTCATCAATCACCTTCTGCCTGATTATCTTCCTCTTCTCGTTCGAGAATTTATGGTGCTTTTCCAGCAGCTCCCCTAGCTCCCTGTCTATGATTGCCCTCCTCTCGCTCAGCATCTCGATGTCCTCAATGTCCCGGAGCATCTTGTTCTTCACTGCTGCCTTGAGCTTCTCCTTGAATTCGTTCTCCTCCTTGGACAGCGTTGTCTGTGGCACATAATAAAGGGGCGTGGATATACCCTCCACCCTCATTATCTTGATTCCGTTCCCGCGGTCCTCCAGAGTCTCCTGAACTTTCATGATAAACGGGCAAAGGAAACTTCCCACTTTAGTGGGAAGAGGAATTTGCCCCTTTCACCTCCTTGTTTTTCACTTTTCCTGTGCTCTCCCACAAGGTATTTGGAGTGGTTGGTTAGATAGTTAATCATGGTAGGCCTTACCAAAACAATACGAATACCGTTGC
>JAHIKS010000003.1 GCA_018897475.1 Candidatus Altarchaeota archaeon | reverse complement strand
CGATTCAGGGGCGAGGTACAACCTTTCTGTCGATCCATTAAACATTCATTTCACCATCAAAGAGGCCATGGGGAAGAAGCCGCGCTCCGATAAACGGAAGAAATTGAGGGCAGCACAGGAGAACCTCAGCACGGGCCAGAAGAAGCACATGGCCACGAAGAAGACGACCCGGCCCAAGATAAGGACCATAAAGAAGGGGCGGACAGTGAACCTGAAAGGGCAGGTTTATTGACGTTTTTGCTATTTTTATAGGTTTATTCGGCGTATAATACCTCACATGGCTGCTTCTAAACCATCGAAGGGGAGGAAATCCAAGAGGACCAGCTCATTGAGTGGAAGGAAATCGAAAAAACCCACCTCATTGGGCGCAGCGAAAGCGAAGAGGCCCGGGAAGCCTGAGAGAAAAGGGGTGGGAATGCACGTCATACTGATGACTGCCATGTTCCTGTTTTTGGCCCTGTTCAATGCCTACTCCACCGAGAGCACGGAGCCTGCCGTTGTCGGGAAAGTGACAGCGACGGAGACGGCTGCTACCACATCGACAACTACCAGCACATCGACTACTTCCACATCGACAATAACAACGAGCACGACATCTACTAGCACCACAACCCTGTGCGGGGGAGAGTACCAGCCGCCCTGCGAGGACGGCTGCAACCTGGGCTTCATTATCGGCTCCACAGGCAACTGCCATCCCAAGGGGCCGTGCGCGCCCTCGGTTTCAAGCGGCAGGGACGGCTGCGGGTCCTTTGCACTTAGTTTCTGCGCAGGCGCCAGGATATAGCGGGGCTTTACTAATTCTGCAGCCAACGCTTTTCATTCTGTTTGCTGTGATTTTTATATAAGAACCCATATCTAACGGTGAGGTGGTAAAAAATGGCTGATTTAAATGATAGATGCCCCAGCGGCATCAACGGTCTTGACGAGCTGATGGAGGGCGGTTTCCCGAGAGGGAGAACCATTCTGGTCTCCGGTTCCTGTGGAACAGGAAAGAGCACGTTTGGAATACAGTTTCTCTATAACGGCATCGTAATGCACAACGAACCGGGAATTCTCGTGACCATGGAGCAGACTGCCGAGGACCTCAAGAAGGACATGCTGAAGCTGGGCTTTGACATAGAGGGGGAGGAGAAGAGCGGCAACCTCATTATACTTGACAGAAAGAGGGTTATTCCAGAGGTTGATGGCCTGAGCGATATAGTAACGGATTCAATGGCTAAGATAAAACCAAAGAGGATGGTAATCGACAGCCTTGGAGCGATAAATTTCCTCATGGGCGAGGGGGAGAAGATAAGGTCCGAGCTGCTTACCCTGAGCGAGAGGATAAAGAATGCAGGCATTACAACAGTCCTTGTATCGGAAAGGCAGGAGGGCGAGGAGGCCATAAGCGCCCACGGCATAGAGAGCTATATCCTGGACGGAGTGGTAATACTGACCATACATCCCGCTCTTGATACAAGGAAGATGGAGATAAGGAAGATGCGTGGCACGAAGCACACCCTCAGGATGTTGGACTTTGATTTTACAGAGAATGGAATAGAGATAGTCGGGGGCTCTGGTCCGAAAGAGGGCCACAAGAAGGTTATAATCTAATCACTCCAGCTTTACGGCCGTCCCATAGGCAAGAAGCTCTGCCGCACCCTGCATTACTTGCGAAGTGGCGAATCTTACGTTTATGACGGCATCTGCGTTGAGTTTATCTGCTTGTTCAATCATTCTAGTCAGTGCCGTTTCCCTAGCATCATCAAACATTTCAGTATATTCCACTAGCTCTCCACCAACCAGATGTCTTAATCCCGCAAGGATATCCTTACCGACCCATCTGGTTTTTATTGTATTTCCTCTTACTAGGCCCAAGGTCTTCTTCACCTTCTTTCCCGCAATAGTTTCAGTATTTACAATAATCATTTTTTCTCCCTCACGCTTTCTATTGACATGGATGCCAGAATTATCATGATACCCAGGGTAACCAGGACTATGGCGGCTTTTATCGAAACAGGCAGGTCCGAAGCGCTCAGCATCAGATAGAACCACCAGCCAGCCAAAAGGAGTATGCCGCCCCCTATAAAAACCAGTCCTATGTTCTTTGACGAGCTCATTGTTCCATTAACCTTTATTATGCTTCTTTTCAAGGGCTTCTTTCTCTTCCCGCTCCCTTTCTCTTCTCTCGTTTATCAACATCCTCTCCACGGTGAGGGACATGAAAGATATTATAACGCCGGTTATGACAAACACCAGTCCTATCTTTATGGTTGCAGGAATGTCCGGGTAAATCAGCGTCTGGCCGCTCAGCATTGCCGGCAGGAATCCCATGGCAACCAAAAGGAATCCGCCGCCGATTAAAAAAATACCCACGGCATTGCCCAGGTTCATTCTATTATCATCCTCGTGTCTGATACGACTATTGAAGACGCGCCCTTTCTCTTTAGTTCCGGCAATAGGTACTTGAGCTCCTTCTCGTCAATGACGACAAAGATATCATAGCCTCCCCCCTCGAGGTTGTTTATTGTCGGGCGCTCCACATGACTCCTTAGGACGGAAAGCACCTTGTCAAGGTCCTTTGGGTTCAGGACGTTCATGTAGACATTGACCTTGCCCTGGCCCTTTAAAGCCCCGCCGAACAGCTGAACGACCTCGTTGATTTTCCTCTTCTTGTCCTTGTCCTTCAGGCTGTCGCTGTTGGCTATGAGGAACGAGGACGTGTCCATTATCGTGTCGATGACCCTGCAGCCGTTTTCCTTCAGGGTTCTGCCGGTCTCGGTGGTTTCGATTATCATGTCCGCTTCAGGTATCGGGGGGACCAGCCATGCCTCCGTCTTGCCGGCGGGCTTTCTGATTATCGCGTCTATGCCGTTCTTCTTGAGATAGTCCCTGGATATGTTCGGGTACTCCGTTGCCACGACCGCCTTCCTCCCCTTCATGGACTTCTTGAAATCCTCGATTGATTTCACGCCGGGGAGAATTTCCTCGGAGATTGCCACACATAGCCTTGTCTGTCCCATCTCCAGGTCCAGCAGTTCCTGAATCTTTTCCCCGTTCTCCGGGTATTGCAGCCTGAATTCCTGGATTATGTCGGAGCCGGTGATTGCAAGGTCTCCCTTGTCAAGAGAGAGAACGAAGGGAAAGTCCTGGGGCCTTATCCTCTTCATAACTATCTCCTCATCGTCGATCTGGGGATTGTATCCCCTTTCCGAGATGCTAACCTTGAAACCGGCCCGCTCGAACACTCTCAGCGCGAATTTCTCAAGGTGCCCGTCAGGAATATAGAACTTCACGGTCATTTTATTAAACTCACTCTTAATTACTAAGAATAGGTGATTCTATGGTTAAAATTGCTATCAACGGATTCGGAAGGATTGGAAGGCGCGTGTTCAGGGCGGGTTTCGACAGGAAGGGCGTGGAGTTTGTCGCCGTCAACGACCTGACCGACGCCAAGACGCTTGCGGCCCTCCTGAAATATGACTCGGTCCATGGCGTGTGGGACCGGGAGATTCAGGCGGGGGAGAATTCCATTACGGTGGACGGAAAGGAAATCAAGGTTATTGCGGAGAAGGACCCGACGAGTCTGCCCTGGGGTGACCTGGGAGTGGATGTGGCAATGGAATGCACCGGCAGATTCAGGGACAGGGAGAGCGCATCGAAGCACCTGGCTGCCGGAGCGGGGAGGGTTATAATAAGCGCCCCCGCGAAGGACCCGGACTGGACCGTTGTCATGGGAGTCAATCATAAGGACTACGATGCGGGCAAGCACAAAATCATATCCAATGCCTCTTGTACTACAAACTGCCTTGCACCCATTGCAAAGGTTCTTCTGGACAACTTCGGGATAAAGAAGGGCATCATGACTACTGTTCACGCGTATACCTCAGACCAGAATATTCTGGACCTGCCCCACAGCGACCTCAGGAGGGCGAGGGCGGCCGCGGTATCGATGATTCCCACCACGACCGGAGCGGCAGTTGCAACATCGCTTGTAATCCCGGAGCTGGAGGGCAAGCTGGACGGCATGGCTATAAGGGTGCCAACCCCGAATGTCTCTCTTGTTGACCTCGTTGTGGAAACAGAAAAGGAGACCACAAAGGACGCGGTGAATTCGGCCCTGATAAAGGCCAGCGGAAATGAGCTGAAGGGGATTCTGGCCACTAGCGACGAGCCGCTGGTATCAATAGACTACAACGGGAACCCCTACTCAAGCATCGCAGACCTGCTGTCAACGAACGTCATTGGCGGGAATCTGGTCAAGGTTATCTCATGGTATGACAACGAAACCGGTTATTCGACAAGAATGGTTGATTTGGCGGAATATATATCCCAATAAAACAATATACAAGGAGTAGTAAAACAATATAATAAAAAAAAGGAGTAGATTAAGATGGAAGGAACAGTAAAGTTTTTTAACAGAGGAAGAGGCTTTGGCTTTGTTGCCGGAGACGACGGAAACGAGTATTTTGTACATGCGACTGGTTTGAAAGAAGGCGTGGATATAAAGGAGGGCGACAGAGTCACCTTCGATCCAGCTGAAGGAGATAGGGGCCCGAAGGCAGAGAACGTTGTTCCCACGGGGGAGAATGTACCTGTTGGAGAGGCTGCTGAAGCTCCAGCAGAGGAATCTGAGGAAGAGCCTGCAGAGGAATCTGAGGAAGAGCCTGCAGAGGAAGCTGAAGAAGAAGAAGAAGAAGCTCCAGCAGAGGAATCTGAGGAAGAGCCTGCAGAGGAAGCTGAAGAAGAAGAAGCTCCAGCTGAAGAAGAAGAGAAGGCAGAATAAATATCAGAGAGTCATGGCATCGTCCACCATCTTACGGTGGTCGAATGCCATCTCTGGCATTTCTTTTATTTTGAATTCTTTAGCCTCGGCTGCGTCATCGCCGGCATTTAATTCTCCGCCGACCCTGCGGCACAGGAAGGTAACAGCCACAGTGTGGCCCCTGGGGTCGCGCTCCGGGTCAGAGTAGACCCCGACCATTCTCTCAATCTCGATGTCCAGACCGGTCTCTTCCTTTGCCTCGCGAATTGTCGCATTTTCAACGGTCTCCTTATATTCAACAAAGCCGCCGGGCAGCGCCCACATGCCCTCGAAGGGATATATCCCCCTCTTTACCAGCACTATGGAATTCTTCTCCCTGTCCAGGATTACTGCATCCACCGTCAGGCGGGGTATTTTCTGCGTCATCTTTAATATTTTCTATCACATATAATAAAACCTGTCTGCAGGTTTGGGCCCGTGGTCTAGTCGGTATGACGTCGCCTTTACGAGGCGAAGGTCGCCGGTTCGAATCCGGCCGGGCCCAAATTGAGCCCATCGAGTATGTGGGTCGGTGGTGAGCCAGGGACTTCAATCTCTTAGAAGCGATAGATAACTGGTCCAGTGGCTAGCTGAAAATCTGATTTAATGAAGGCCGGAAAAGCGCCTGGGAGTGCATTAGGCCAAGAATTATCGTGAGCAGGTGGTTTATAAACCTCCATTCCATTATAACAGTATAAAATATTGGGTAAATAATATGAGAGACAATTACGGAGAAAAGGAGATGCATAAGATAACCTGTGCAGAGTGCGGTCAGGAATCTGAAGTCCCTTTCAAGCCGGATGGTTCACGCCCTGTGTATTGCAGGGAGTGCTACTCGAAGAAAAATAAAAGGTACTGATTCTTTCGTTGGTATGTCTGAATTTTTATCGTAGTAGAAATTGATTTTTTATTTGTGGGGTGAATAACCCCAGTTATTCTTTTTTTATACTGATCTTAGTTGGTTTCTTGGGGGACCTACCAGGTAAAATCAGCAAATGCATACATCGTGCTCTGCCATTTTTTAGAAAGGAAACGCATTTCTATTACTATCAGTAAAAAATGAGACCCGATAGTGAGATGGTTGAGCTGGAGCGGAAGGTTTTTGAAATACAAAACGAGCCCATGCCCCGGGGGGCATGGTGGTGGTGGTTTTGGCTGTTCTTCTTCAACAACCCGCAGAATCCTGAAAGACCCAGGCAATTGATGATACTGTGGTCCACAAAGAATGAGAGGGAAATCAGCTGCAACGACATAACGTTCAGACTGGCGCCCCCCCGGGACCGGAGCGCTCTTGACGGCATTGTTGCCGCCTGGTACTTTGACGGGGAGAAAATGCATCACAATTTTCTTCTTGAGCAGTGCAATCTGAGGATATCCGATAAAGAACTCTCTTCGGATTCGGCTACACCCACCTCCTTTTCCATAGACAAAACCAAAAACACAGTAAAAATCGGAAACGGTTTTGAATTCATTGCAGACGCAGGAGACAAGCACGGTTTTGTAATGCCCACTTACAAGTCAAACATTTACCTGATGAATAAGGGCTACTCCCTGCTGCGGTTGAATCATCTGGATTTGACAGGGAGAGTCAATAATGAGGAAATTCACGGAAGTGCTTACTTTCAGCGTGTTTTTGTGAACGCCCCCATGCCCCCCTGGTACTGGGGAATATTCCACTTCGAGGGCGGAGGTGTCCTAAGCTACTATAAGCCTCACCTGCTCGGGAAAGCCCTGAAGAGGGATATCTCCTTTTTTGATGGCGAAAAGATGCACAAATTCGATAACATAGGCATAACGAGGTCCGGGGGTGACAGGCCCCTATTCACAGTATCCGGGGAGACCGAAGATGAAAGAATAGACTTCAATGTAACCTCATACTCCCATTCTTCATGGACGTTCAGAAAAAGGGTCCTTGGCATCATTGCGAATAAGCTGGTCTACAATGAATACCCCGCAGCCATCTCCAGCCTGAGGCTTACAAACAAGAAAACGGGAGAGGATATCGTATTGGAGGATCTTGGCAAGTCAGTGGGCAATGCAGAGCATACGACCGGCCTGCTGATTTAGTTCCCATTAAGCAAGAACCCCATGGGCTTTAGCCCATGGATGAATTGCTTACGTTATTCTTTGTAACTATCCAAGCAGTCCAATTTCTAACAGAGGGGGCTTTGGGGCGTGTGCATCCGCGCGTGCCACCTCGCTAATCAAACTGGTTAGCGTGAGCTTTGCCTCTGGAGGCAAAAATGGAACTTATGAAATACGAACACTGTATCGTTGGCGCAAATCTACATCTACAGTTCACGCCTGCATACAGGCGCGATATATTTTGTGACTCTGTGGTTATAAGTGCATGTCGCGACATATTCCACGAGGTTGCAAAGACCCTTGACGTTGATATCGTCGCATGCGCCTTTGGCCCCGACCATACACATGTATTCATCTCCAGATGGAAGAACTACTCAATATCTTATCTGGCCCAGCGTTTCAAGGGAAGGAGCAGTTATGCCATAAGGAAATGTTTTTGGGAGAGAGTCAAACCCAAACTCTGGGGTAAGAAGTTCTGGAGTGGCGGCTACTTCGCTGAAACCGTCGGCAGAGTAACCTCTGAGACAATCAGGTATTACATCGAGAGGCAGCAGGGCAAGCACTGGAAGTCTGAGAAGCATGAACTACTCTCTGGGGAGGAAGAACTTGGGGATGTCTTCCAGTTGAAACTGAGCGCGTTTTCCAGTTAGACACTTTTCTCACTTTTCATGTGCTCTCGGAAAAAGTAGTTATAT
>JAHIKS010000020.1 GCA_018897475.1 Candidatus Altarchaeota archaeon | reverse complement strand
CCAGATTTTGACTATTTTCGGCGATTTTGTGTGGAGATACAGGGATAAAAGCCTGGATTTGCGGTGGTGAAACCCAAGTGGCAAACTGGTCTACGGCAGTCAGGTAGTGAGAACTAGGCCAAAAGTGGCGAACTCAAGTTAATAACAAAGAAGGTATCTCTATACAACAATCACAAAAAGACAATATAACGGATAACAATATATTTCTGAATAGTAATGGTGGAATAGAGATACATTTTCACTCTTATAACGAGTCAATAATCGACAACAATATTTATTCTAATGGAGGATATGGTATATATCTGCGTGAAAATGCAATTCAGAATGTCGTTAAAGATAATGACATTACTTCCAACAACCAGGGAATCTTTCTCAATTATGATTCAAACAACAATGCCATCACGGATAATGCTGTAAATAACAATGATTACGGAATTTATATTGATTCATCAGACACTAATACTGTAGCAGAGAACGTAGTAGATAACAACTCCTATGGAATCTATCTCTTTGAGTCAAGGGACAGCACTATAAAGGAAAATATAGTGAGCAACAACACGGGGTATGGGATACATCTTCATTCCTCAAAAGTCACTGAAGCGTACCATAATAATCTAATAAACAACTCCATGAATGCATTTGATAATTGGCCAAATTCTTGGGATAATGGCTTAGAAGGAAACTATTGGGATGACTACAACGGAACTGATTTAGATGGTGATGGAATAGGGGATTCCTTTTACAATATATCTGGTGGGGAAACTCAAGACAATTACCCCCTGATGCAGCCTTATTTCGAATGCTCTGTCAGAGGGGACCACTATCCTTGCAATGGAATTGTTTTGGAGGTAGAGTTACTTGACTACATCAACCTCTGGGTCTCTGAAGAAGTAACCGATTTCGACCTCCTTGCTGCAATAGACAACTGGGCCTTCAGTTGAAGAATCCTGATTTATTTACTCCATCTTAATCCTTACTATTCAAAATGCGCGTTTTGCTGATACATTCCGACTACCTGAAATTCGAGGCCAAGAAGCCGGCCATCAAGGGAGCGGAAAAGCCCGAAAAGCCGGAAGGGGAGGCAAAGAACGTCCTCGTGGCCTTTATCGCAGTTGAGAAGGAGGACGAGGGGAATCCCGACTCCGTTGTAGGGCAGCTTGTAGCGGAGATAAAGGACACGGTAGCCAAGGTCAAGGCAGAATCCGTAGTAGTCTATCCCTATGCCCACCTCTCCAGCTCGCTCAGCTCCCTTTCAGTCGCTAAAAAGGTCCTCGAAAGTACCTACAAGGGGCTGAAGGACGACATCCCGACAATAGAGGCGCCCTTCGGCTGGTACAAGAGCTTCGAGCTGAGGTGTAAGGGCCACCCCCTCTCCGAGCTGTCAAGGACCATCCTGCCCGAGGGAGCGAAAGAGGACAAGGGAGAGTCCGAGGCATTAAAGGCAGAGAAGAAGCTGAAGTCGGAGTTCTTCATTCTGGATTTAGATGGAAATCTGAATCCCGTGGATAAATTCAAATTCGACCAGCATCCCAATCTAAAGAAATTTTCAGACTACGAAATCTCCGGTACCAGGGCTGCCGACAGGGAGCCCCCGCACATAAGGCTGATGAGAAGCCATGAGATTGCTGATTATGAGCCTGGCTCCGATGCAGGCAATATGCGGTGGTACCCCCAGGGTTCGCTCATAAAGAGGCTTCTCGAGGAGCATGTGAGCAACATCGTTGCTGACAGCGGCGGAATGCAGGTGGAAACCCCGATAATGTATGACTACGCTCACCCCCAGCTCTCCAAGTATCTCAACAGATTCCCTGCGAGACAATACAAACTGAATACGGAGGACAGGGAATTCTTCCTTAGGTTCGCTGCCTGTTTCGGTCAGTATCTGATGAAGCACGACATGCTCATCTCCTACAGGAATCTCCCCCTCAAGCTATACGAGCTCTCTCACTACAGCTTCCGCTACGAGCAGAGTGGCGAGCTAACCGGCTTAAGAAGACTAAGGGCCTTCACCATGCCCGACATGCACACGCTGGCAAGGGACACGGAGCAGGCAAAGGAGGAGTTCCTCAACCAATACAAGCTGTCACTTGGCTGGATGAAGGACCTTGAGCTGGACTACGAGGTCGGCATCCGCTTTGTTAAAGAGTTCTACGACAAGAACAAGGAATTCGCAAAGGAGCTGGTAAGGATTGTGGGCAAACCAGCTCTGGTCGAGTTGTGGGACTCCCGTCCCTTCTACTTTGTCATGAAGTTCGAGTTCAACTTTGTCGATGCCCTTGACAAGGCCTCGGCCCTCTCCACGGTGCAGATAGACATCGAGAACACCGAGCGCTTTGACATAAGCTACATAGACGAGAAGGGCGGGAAGAACCACCCCCTCATGCTCCATGCCAGCATCTCGGGAAGCATAGACCGCAACGTCTATGCATTGCTTGAGAAGGCATTTCTCGACCAGGAGCAAGGCAAAAAGCCAATGCTCCCCATCTGGCTCTCCCCAACACAGGTGAGAATTCTCCCCGTCTCCGAGGAATTCAATTCGTTCGCTGAAGAACTATCCAATAAATTCGAATCCAGCAACATCCGCGCGGACATCGACGACAGAAACGAGTCCATCGGAAAGAAAATCAGGGAGGCGGAGAAGAACTGGGTGCCAAGGATTATTGTGGTGGGTGAGAAGGAGAAAAAATCAGGGAAACTCTCCGTGAGAGTGAGAGAGACCGGGGAGCAGAAGGAGTTCTCCCCCGATGAGCTTATAGTAGAGGTCAGTGACCTGGTAAAGGGATTCCCGTTCAAGAGACTGCCGTTGCCGAAACTCCTCTCCAGGAGGGCGAAATTCGTCGGTTGAAAGATGATAGGGTTTGAGGAGCTCTGGACTCACATAGCGAATAATCCAAGGGTTAACAAAACAAGATTCAATCCCTACTTTCTCACGCAGACGGGCGAGATTCTGTCGAATGGGGGGTTTCACGAGGCGAGGATGTTCCTCTGGGATTCCTCTAGGGACAGAAGGCTGAGGGAGCAGGCGGAAGCGATACTCTACGTAATCAACCTCATGGAGTCTGCCAGTGAAATCCGGCTTGACAGAAGCAAGGGCAGATTCATCATAAAGCAGATATCGAATATTAGGTAAAATGGACCTGGAACTATCAAAGAAATCCGCGGCCGCGAAGGCCCTTGAATACGTCGAGGATGGAATGGTCCTGGGCCTTGGGACAGGCTCGACAGCCAACTACTTCATAGAGCTCCTTGCAGAGAAAATCAAGGAGGGGAATCTAAGCATAATTGGCATCCCCACCTCCACCAGAACAAAGGAGCTTGCACTTGGGCTGGGAATCGAACTCTCGACCCTGGAGCAGCACCAGCCCGACCTTGATGTCGACGGAGCCGACCAGATAGATGCTGAATTTAATCTCATAAAAGGTGGTGGGGGAGCACACACCCGTGAGAAGAAGGTAGCCACGGCATCAAAGAGATTCATAGTAATTGCCGACCCAACCAAGCTCGTTGACAGGCTTGACTGGCATGTTCCAATAGAAGTCCTGCCCCACTCCAGAGAGCAGGTCGAGCAGAAACTTTTAGAGATTGGAGGAAAACCTGAACTCAGGGAGAATTTCACCACCGATGGGGGAAATTTAATCCTTGATACCAAAATTGAGATACCAGACGCCCTGGAACTGGAATCCCGGTTGAATTCAATTCCCGGCGTCATAGACAACGGAATCTTCGCCAAAAGAAGGCCGGAGCTTGTGATAATGGGCAAGGGTGAAGGTACTAAGGTCATGGAGCGATAAAAGATGGAACCACAAAGAGAGGAACTGCAGAGGATGTACTTCGAGGCGGAAAACTATAAAAGGCAGCTGGAGGGCATCTCAGCCCAGATACAGGTCTTGGAGGCTGCCATGGCCGAGACAGAGGCTGCGATAAACGCCCTCGACTCCCTCAGGGAGGCAAAGAAAGGAGATGAGATTCTTGTCCCCATAGGCTCGGGCTCTTTCATCAAGGGGGAGATAAAGGACAAGGAGAGCGTGATTATTGGAATAGGGGCTGGAATATCCGTTGAGAAGAAGGTGGGCGATGCCAAGAAGATTCTGGATAAGAGACAGAAGGACATGCAGGGCGCCATGGAAAAGATGAGGAACGGTGCAACACAAGCGAACAAAAAACTGATGGAGCTCAACTCAAAATCAGAGGCGATTATACGGGAGATTCAGGCAGGCGAACAGAAAGGCTAAAATGTTCCAATCAATCAGGAAGAGACTCAATTCTTTCATAGGCAGCACCGAGGAGCAGGCCGAGAAGAAGCTGGCTGAACAGCAGGCCGAGGAGAAGCTGACTGAGGAACAACCCGAACAGGAACCGACCGAACAGGCCGAGAAGGAACCGACTGAACAGCAGGCCGAGAAGAAGCTGAAGGTAAGTAAGGTAACCCAGGTCAGGAGCGCCCTCAGTAGCAGGCTCCGCCTCTCGGAGAAGGATCTCGATGGCATTCTCTGGCAGCTGCAGCTGGACCTTATCCAGAGCGACGTTGCAGTTGAAACCGCCGAGAAGATTCTCGAAGAATTGAAGGAGAAACTGACAAGCCAGGAGGTGGAGAAGAACAAGCTCGATTCATTCATAAAAAATTCCCTCCGTGAGACGCTTATTGATATTCTCGCTCCTGAAAAGGAAATAAAATTTTTGGAATTAATCCGGAATTCCCCAAAGCCTGTAAAGATTCTCTTCCTTGGAGTGAACGGCACGGGAAAGACGACGACCATGGCCAAGGCCGCAAAATACCTTATGGATAATGGATTTTCTATAATATTCGCGGCTGGAGACACATTCAGGGCCGGGGCAATAGAGCAGCTCGAGAAGCATGCCCACAATCTCGGCGTAAAGGTTATAAAGCACAGCAAAGGCGCTGACTCCGCCGCGGTAATCTACGACGCAATTGAACATGCAACCTCAAAGAACATAGACGTGGTCATGGCGGACACTGCAGGAAGGATGCATACCAACATAAACCTCATGGACGAGATGAAGAAGGTCTGCAGGGTCAACAGTCCTGACCTAAAAATCTTCGTCGGAGACGCCCTTACCGGCAACGATGCAGTTGAGCAGGCCAGGGAATTCAACAAGGGAGTTGGAATAGACGCAGTAATTCTAACCAAGATGGACTCCGACGCAAAGGGAGGCTCCGCACTCTCCATAGTGCATGAGACAAAGAAGCCGATAATCCTCGTTGGAATGGGCCAGAGTTATGGAGATTTGAAGGAATTCGATGCCGACTGGTTCGTGGATGAGATTATGTCCTGACTAACTAAAAACACCCCGGGTCTGCACCGTCTATCGGCCCGTCACAGTCATTGTCCTTACCATCAGCACAGTTCCCATTGGCTGTGGTCTCAGCCTCATTATAGTCACCGCAACTGCAACTGCAATCAGAGCAGTCATCACCAGAATATGGGCACGACCCCCCGGAGCAGTAGTAATCCCTGTACTCATCCCCCGAGCATCCATCATAACCGTTGCAGTTATCCGACCCTGCAACACTGTAGGTACACGACTCACCAGAACAGTAATAGTTGCGGTTCTGTGCAGTATCACCGCTGCAGTAGCTCCATCCATCTGTATTCCCACTGCATCTGTCCGGGTCATCATTGGCCGGGCTCTCTCTCCATAACCAGGTTCCGCTATTCTGTGTGCATATGTAACTGTTCTCTATATTGCATTCTCCGGCTGAAGGACAATCGAGCCAACCACCATCGTCGCACATATACACATTACTCTGACCCGCTGTACTGCCCGGAGTCCCTTCACTCCAGCAGTAGTGCGAGGGCAGGAACGAACCGCAGGAGGACTCCTGCGCACAGCATACAGTGCTCCACGAGCTCTTGTAATACTCTGCTGGATCATCACCGCAGCACTTCGGCTTTTGCGCACAGTTATCCCCTCCGAGGCAGTACTGGTTGCCGAGCCAGTAGCCACTTACCCCGAAACATCCCTGGATGTCTGTGTCGGCGGGGATTACATCGCCAATCGCACCGCCATAACGTCCTCTTATTGTACCATTCTCAACCTTCTCAATATCCATGCCCGGCATGCTCATGGTATAGTTTATGGTCAGATATATCAGGAACGGGTCCCCCACATTATGGTCGGCAGAACAGGCCGTGCCGCCCATGTCGAATGCAATCCCGGCTCTGATTATACTGGAGCCCTGTATGGTGCAATGGCACTCGGTTCCGTCATGGTTTACAACGCTTATGTTGTTGATAGTTATAAGATTACCTGCTCCGTTAACAAACCTCGCGGCAAAATCCCCGTCCGTTGTAAAGATAACGCTCTCCACAAGTGGTCGAATCCTCGTGAATCCTTCATATGAGGTAGCGCTCTGCTCCAGATCGAATATCCCAAGATACCAGAGAGATGCGCCTATGATTACTACTATGACTATGACCCATCCATAGTTCATCAGATACTCCATGGCACCCTGGCCTTTCGAATCCTGCATAATAGAATTTATAATATCTCTATTAAAAAACGTCTTCAGAATGAGAATTACCGCCCCTAACCTTCGTTAGGGGCGGAGGTGGTTGGTTTTCGGAGGTGGTTGGCTGAATTTGCCAGCGTGATTTAGTCAGGATTTGGCCACATAGTAGACCTTCCTGCCATGGTAGACCTTCTCAAGCAGGCTGTCTTTGAACAGCCTACTGAGTCTTGCTGATGCCGCGTTCCTGCCCTTATATTCAAATTTACTCTGGACGTCATCGGCACAGGCCTTACCATTTGATTTCACGAAATTCAGTATCTCTTCATCCCTTTCAGATATCGCTACCGAGGGATTTTCGACTTGACGGGAAATTCCCTGTTCCGTAAGGACTGAAAGCTTTTCGTATATCTTATCCAGCGTCTCAGCTATGTTGTCGAACTTGGCGTTTATGTCCCTGACAATGAGATTGTTGCTCTTCTTCTCCTCCGCTATCGAATAGAGCATGGTTCCAATCGCGACAGGGTCACCCATATCATCAATAGCACTGGATAAATCTTCCGTCAGCTCCTCGAATTCCTGCTGATAGTTTGCGTTGGTGCGAGCGTTTGGGGCTTTCATCGTGATTGTTATCGACTAGTCATGACTCTAAATTTGTATTATGATTTAGTCATGACTCTTTAAATACTATTCGCTTTTACTCATGACCCAATCAGGGCACATTTGAGTAAATCAGGTATCCTCTGTGATACCTCACGGATGACTCATGATTTATTAAACTCATACTATAATCTAACATGTCTGCCCAGCTCAACATCAGTCTGGAGGAACTGGTAATCGCGTTCTCCATCGTCATAGTCTCTGCCATTATAGCAAAAATCTCCGATTTCGTAGTCGAGAACTATGTAAAGACAAGGGCACAGCGAACAAAGTCCGATACCGATGACAAGATTATCGGGATACTCAAGGGGCCCCTCTATTACATCATAATACTCGTTGGCCTGATGGTTGCACTGAAGCAGGTTTCGATTCCTCTAGAATACGCCGGGATGGTCGACAAATTCATTCTAATCATGATTATTGTGATTTCCTCATGGGTCGTTGCAGGCCTTGTGCAGATAGCCATCTACTCCTTT
>JAHIKS010000019.1 GCA_018897475.1 Candidatus Altarchaeota archaeon | reverse complement strand
GACTTGTAGTGCCTAAGTTTTATACTCTCCTTTCCTAACAAATAATCCAGAATGGTCTTTGTAAGAGAAAAAAAGGTTAAGGGAAAGACCTACTACTACTTGGTAAAATCTGTCAGAGAGCGCGGAAGGGTAAGGCAGAAGAACATCCAGTACCTGGGCTCCGAGAAACCGTCTGAGGATGAAATCAGAAAGCTCAGAAAGAAGGAAGACTAATCCCTGGCCTCAAGAACAATCTTCCTACCCTTGAATTCTACAAAAGTCAGGTTGCCGCCCTGCTTAAGCTGTGGCATAACAGCGGGAAGCACATCAGCCTCAAAGACCTCGTAATCGTCCATCGCCATGGCCTGAATCCTTCCATCGCTTGCCGGGGAGATATACTGTCCGAGTCTTCTCACTATCTCCAGGTCCTCGAGCCTCTCATGGCTGGACTTGGTTACTGTGTCCCTGGCTCCATCCAGGAGACAATCCAGGTCAATCTTCGTTATGGTATGGCTGTGGCTGCCCATCACCTTCGTGCCTATGTTCCTCACCCTGTAGGGCTTGTCCTTGTGCACTATGTAATCGCCCTTCCTCAGCTTCTTGACTTCGATCATTCTTTTTACTCTATCGAGCCGATTTTATAAATGGCGCATCCGTTCTTCTTTGCGATGGCCTCAATCTGTTCATAATCGTCAGTAGAAACAGCAGCCAGGAAATTGTCCAAGTTTCTCGTCATTGAGAGTGGGATGTTTTTATCGAGCCTGAATTCAAGGCCGGATTTCTTTTCCATCTCATGGACCGTTGAGACGATGCCCCCCTTCGTCACGTCCTTGGCGGCATGGACCTCAGCCTCCTTGATGATATCGAACCACGTCCTGAACATAATCTTCGCCTTCTCAATCCTCCCCTGCTGCTCGCCCCAGAGCGGCTCGCCTATCAGCAGGAGGACGTCTCCCTTCTTCGCTGTTGAGTCGCGGATTGGCTCCTTCGTCAGTAGCTCTCCCACCACCGTCAGAGAGCACCTCGGCTCGGTCTCCTCAAAGAATGTGTTGCCTCCAAGAATCGGAATCTCCATCGCTAGGGCCTGCCTCTTCAGACTCTGGACCATCTCCCTTATGTCGGCTTCCGTCCCGATGACTGTATCCAGTGCAAACAGCGGCTTTGCGCCCTTCACAACGACGTCGGTTGAGGCGTGAATTAAAGCTGACTTCATCACAAGCCTCTTTGCATAGGGCCCGTCAACCGAAATAACGAGTTTGCTGCCGGGAAATTCCACCGCCACCGAGTCGTCCCAGTCCTCTATCCCCATCAGCGGCTTGGCCATGGAGTCCATCTCCAGCAGCTCGTCCCTCAACCAGAGAATCGATTCCACGTGCTTTTTGATAAGTTCCTTGTTATTCATCCCTTCCCTCCATGTCCAGGCAGACGTGCGAAAAACCCAGGCCCTTGAATTCCTTTATTATTTTCTCCCTATTATTGAAAATTATCTTAAATTTTTCTCTCTTTACCTCAATCCTCGCGATGTTGTCGTGGTCCCTCACTCTCAGGTCTCTGATTCGCAGCCCCTGCAGGAATTCCTCGGCCTTTTCTATTCTCTTCAGCCTTTCCTTCGTTATCGTCTCTCCTGTCGGAATTCTCGTGGCCAGGCAGGTCATCTCCGGCCGGTCATAGTTCCTGAGCCCTAGCTTCCTTGAAAGCTTCCTTGCCTCATTCTTGCTGATTCCAGCCATTGCCAGCGGGCTCAGAACCCCGAGTTCCCTCAGCGCCTTGAGCCCGGGCCTCCTGCCCCGGACATCGTCGGCATTGGTTCCGTCCATTAGAACTGAGCCTTCCTTCTCTGCAGCCTCCAGGAGGATTCCCATTATTTTCCTTTTGCAGTAATAGCATCTATTTTGAGGGTTCCTTGTAAATTCCTTGTTCTTCAGCATCCGGTATTTTACGGCCCTGTGCTTGATTCCGATGGCCTTCGCCATTGCCCTGGCCCCCTTAAGCTCCCTTCTTGGAACCATCTCACAGTCTATTGTGACTGCCAGGGCATTCCTGCCGAGGGCTTCCTTTGCTACTCTGGCCAGGAGCGAACTGTCGACTCCTCCGGAGAAGGCAATCAAAACTCGACGATTGTCTTTTAAAATCCCCTGAAGTTTTTTATGTTTTCTATCCAGCATCTTAATCTATAAGGAAATGAGCGCAGAAAACAAGACCTCCAGGATTAGCGGCTTCTACAAGCTTGGCGTCAAGAAGAGGATGAATAAGGTCAAGAAGTTCGCCGAGCTTAGCGACGAGGAGGTTGGGATTCTGCAGGAGAAGGGAATCTCGCTGAAGGAAGCCGGGAGGATGATTGAGAACGTCATAGGGAAAATTCAAATCCCTCTTGGAATAGCAACGAATTTTCTGATAAATGATAAGGATTATCTGATTCCCATGGCCACGGAGGAGCCCTCCGTGGTTGCTGCGGCAAGCAACGCTGCAAGGATGATTAGGGAGGGCGGCGGTTTTAAGGCAAGCAGCGACGAGCCGATAATGATTGGGCAGATTCAGCTGATAGCAAAGAAGCCCGAGGAGGCAAAAGAGAAAATTCTCGCCAATAAAGAGAAAATTCTCTCACTGGCCAACGAGCAGGACTTCGTCCTCGTCGACCTCGGGGGCGGTGCAAAGGACCTCGAGGTAAGGATTCTGAATAACGGGATGCTCATTATCCATCTCCTTGTTGATGTGAGAGACGCCATGGGCGCCAATGTTGTCAATACCATGTGCGAGCACGTTTCCCCTCTCATTGAAGAGGTAACCCGTGGCAAGGTGTATCTGAGGATTCTTTCTAATCTGGCTACAAAGAGAATGGCAAGGGCCGAGGTCTCAATCTCGGCCGATGCTCTCGGAGGCTCGAAGACGGTGGATTCAATAATTCTTGCTTATGAATTCGCGGATGCTGACCCATATCGGGCTGTTACCCATAATAAAGGAGTGATGAACGGAATCTCCGCAGTTGCTCTTGCGACGGGGAACGACACAAGGGCAGTAGAGGCGGGGATTCACGCCTACGCCTCCCTGGAGGGAAGATACAGGCCGGTAAGCCACTGGAGCAAGGACGATAAAGGAAATCTGACCGGAAGGATTGAAATCCCACTCGCTGTCGGGACCTTTGGAGGAGCTACAATGAATCCCGTGGCAAGGGCAGCCATGAAAATCCTCGGTGTAAAGACCGCACAGGAGTTAGCCGAAGTAATGGCCTCCGTTGGCCTGGCACAAAATCTGGCGGCCATAAGGGCCCTCTCAACCGAAGGAATCCAGAAGGGACACATGTCCCTGCACGCAATGAACATTGCGGCGATGGCGGGGGCAGAGGGAGAACAGATAAACAAAATCGCGGAAATTTTAATCAATGAAAACAATATAAAGGTCAGCAGAGCAAAGGAGCTCCTGGAGGCGAAGAAATGAGTACGCACAAGATTGCCCTCATACCGGGCGACGGAATAGGCCCTGAGATTATCAGGGAGGGAAGAAAGGTCATAGACACTGTTAGCGAGATAGACGGCTTTGAGATTAACTGGACGGAGTATCCAATAGGGGCGGAGCACTACCTCAAGACCAAGGAACTGGTGACTGAGGATACTATGAAGGAAATGTCTTCAATGGACTCTATCTACCTTGGAGCTCTTGGCGACCCCAGGATGAAGCCCGGAGTCCTGGAAAAGGGAATCCTCCTGACCATGAGGTTCTACTTCGACCAGTACGTGAATCTGAGGCCCATAAAGCTCCTGGAGGGCGTGTGGTGCCCGCTAAAGAACAAAACCCCCGAGGACATCGACTTTGTCGTCGTAAGGGAGAACACGGAGGACTTCTACGTGGGGATTGGGGACAGAGTAGGCCCAGGCAAGAGCCAGAATCATCTGGAGGTGCTGAGAGAACTATACACAGTAAAGTTCGACCTCGACATTGAGAATGACGATGAGATAGGCTATCAGATTGGTATGATATCCAGGAAAGGAACGGAGCGTGTCATAAAATACGCCTTCGAGCTTGCAAAGAAGAGGGGCGATACGAGAGTCACTGCCGTTGACAAGGCGAACGTCCTTTCATACATCTACAACTTCTGGAGAGAGATTGTTGAGGAAACAAGCAAGGGTTATCCCGGAATTGAGCATGGATTCAACCTGGTGGATGCGGTGACGATGTGGTTTGTGAAGAACCCGGAATGGTTCCAGACCGTCGTAACCCCAAACATGTTCGGCGATATAATAACAGACCTTGGGGCGATGATTCAGGGTGGGATGGGTCTTGCTCCTGGAGGCAACATCAACCCGGACGGAATATCAATGTTCGAGCCGATTCATGGCTCAGCCCCGAAGTATAAAGGCATGAACAGGGTCAACCCGATAGCGACAATCTGGGCAGGGGCCCTGATGCTCGATGAGATCGGAGAGGAAGAATCAGCCAAGAAGATTGTGAAGGCCATCGAGGACATCCTGAGGGAAGGCAAGGTCAGGACGAAGGATCTCGGCGGAGAGAACACATGCTCAGACATGGGAGATGCAGTAGTTGAGAAGCTGAAGGCTGAATAATGGCAACCAAAGCATCAGCGCCAGGGAAAGTAATCCTCCTCGGCGAACATGCAGCAGTCTACGGAAACCCCGTCCTTGTAGCAACGGTCAACCTCAGGACCTATGTCACGGTCAGCAGGAGGGATGACAATAGATTTACCCTCAACAACGATGCTACTCAAATAGAGAATCTGGAATTCTCTTTTTCTGATATTCCAAAACTGAAGAAGGAGTGGAACACTGTCCTTGCTGCCGAGTGCATAGAGAAGACCTTCGCGAAGCTGGGCATTGAATCGGGCCTCGACATTGAGATTTCATCCGAGGCCCCGGTTTCTTCAGGGCTTGGGAGCTCTGCTTCAGCAGCCTCTGCAATGGTCCTCGCCATAGCAAGGGAATTCGACCGTGACATCAGCAACGATGAGATAGCGAATCTCGCCTGGGACATTGAGAATATAGTGCATGGCAAATCCTCTGGAGTCGACCCGTTCTCGGTAACCTTCGGCGGCGTTCTCAGATATCAAAAAGGAAAGTTCAAGAAGCTGAAGGTGAAGAAGTATCCAGAGATTACGATAGGCAATACTGGCGTCATATCCAACACAGGGGATATCGTCATGGACGTCATGAAGGTGAAGGATGAATTCCCAAAGTTCTTTGAGAATTACCTGGAAGCCATGGTTCACGTCGTGGACTACGGCCAGAAGTTCCTGGAGAAGGGAAAGATGAAGGAGTTTGGGCAGATTATGAACATCAACCAAGGCCTTCTCTACTCCATCGGCGTCTCCTCCCCGGAGCTGGACAGAATTATTTGGGCGGCGAGGGAGAATTCCCTGGGCGCTAAGCTGTGCGGAGCGGGCAGGGGAGGGATAATGATTGCCCTCGGCGATGCCGGCAGGCAGATTGAAGAAGCCGACGGCTCTGTGGTTAAGACAGAAATCTGCGATGAGGGAGTTAGGGTTGAGTAGTTAGGCGCTACAAACTCACTCCGTCGTAACCTCGCACCCCTTCTCAGTAACAATGACGGTATGCTCGAACTGGCTGACGATGCCCTTCTCCTTTTCATGCAGCACTGGATATGCCTTCAGGATTCCGTCCTGGACCAGGTTTCTGAGCGCGAGGCTGAGTCTGAGCGGGCTGATTTTCTTGGTGAACCAACGCTCTGCAAAGGGAAGCTCCTTCATTGGCTCAATCTCCTTCAGCAGGGTTCTAGCCTCTCGCATCCGGGTCGGCCTCTCCTGCAGCAAGGAGAAGATTTCTGCTTTCTTTGATTCTATCACCCTGCCGTAGCCGTCGGTTGCAAAGGGCTCGATGGCAAGGACCATGCCCTCCTCGACCTCCCAGTCGTAGGGGACCTTGATGTTCGGTACCGAGAGGCCCGCATGAAGGTCATACTGCTTCACCTCGTGCCCCGTCAGATTTTCAATGGGCTTGTAGCCCGCATCTGTGATGGTCTTCTGGACTATGTCTCCGATGTCAGATACAGAGGTCCCGGGCTTTATGAGAGAAATGGCGTTTTCGAGAGCAAGTTCGTTGGTCTCGAGCATCTTGCCGTGATTTCCAGAGAGGTCGACCGTATAGGCTGTATCAGCAATAAAGCCGTCGATATGGACTCCAAGGTCGACGGAGACCACGTCCCCCGACTGTATTTGAATCTTGTCCTGAAAGCTTGGAGTGTAGTGGGCCGTAATGTCATCGATGCAGACGTTGACCGGAAATGCGAGCTCGCCTCCCTTTTCCCTGATTTTGGCCTCAATCTTCTCTGCAACCTCGAGGATGTTTGCTCCATCCTTAACCAGGGTCCTGCTCCACTCCCTAACCTCCGAAGATATCTTCCCTGCCTCCCTGTAGGCTTTTAGCTCCTTGTCGTCCATAATAAATACTCTAATTCAACATATTTATGTCACTATGGAGAACGCAATCTGGATCGAACTGAAGAACGTTGTCGGGGCCCTGAACAGTGTGAGCGAGGTTATAGCACAGCACGGGGGGAATATAAACGATATAGAGCACCTGGGTGGGGGAAAGACTGTACATCTATATCTGGAGATAGGCAGTCTCAAGGACCTGAGCAAGCTTATCGACGACCTTAAGGGATTGGATATTGTGGTCTCAATCAGCACCGTTCCCACCTTCAGAGATATTTACGGCAAGAGAGTGATTGTCATAGGCGGCGGAGCCCAGGTTGCTGAAGTAGCAAAGGGTGCAATCTCCGAGGCCGACAGGCACAACCTCAGGGGGGAGAAGATTTCCGTCGATACAATCCCGCTGGTTGGAGAGGAACAAATTGCCGAGGCGGTAAGGGCGGTGGCAAGACTGCCGAGGGCAAAGATTCTGATTCTGGCGGGCTCCATCATGGGCGGCGAAATCACGAAGGCCGTGAGGGAGATACAGAAGAAGGGGATTCTCGTAGTTTCATTGAAGATGGCGGGTTCTGTACCGGAAGCAGCCGACCTAATAGTCTCTGACCCCATCCAGGCCGGGGTCATGGCGGTAATGGCAGTAGCGGACACTGCAAAGTTCACGATAGACAAGGGAAAAAAGGGTAAGGTGTACTAATGACAAAGATTCCGTTCAGAAAGATGCATGGGGCAGGGAATGATTTCATTCTGATTGACGAGTTCAATCATATCCTGGTTCCCGAGGAGAAGAAGCCGGAATTCGTCGCGAGAATCTGCAGGCGAAACTTCGGAATTGGCGCTGATGGCGTGATATTCGTGCAGCACTCCGACAAGCTGGATGCTAAATTCTCGTTCTATAATCCCGACGGCTCCAAGGCGGAGATGTGCGGCAACGGAATCCGCTGTTTCGCGAAGTACGTCTACGAACATACAGTACTGCAGAAGGAAAAGCTGAAGGCCGAGACCCTGGCAGGGAAGATAGTCCCGGAGCTGACAGTAAAGAACGGCATTGTCACTGAAGTGAGAGTGGACATGGGCCGGCCCGAGGTGGGTTTCGTGGACAAGGAGGTCAAGGTGGATGGAGATTCATACAATATTACTTCAGTCAGTATGGGGAATCCCCATGCGGTTCTCTTTTATGACAATGTTGATGCGGTGGATGTCACCGGCATCGGGAGAGCCATAAGAAATTTCACTGGGGAATTCCCCAGCGGAACGAACGTGCATTTTGTTCAAAAGATTAGTGATAAAGAATTCAAGATTCGCACCTACGAGAGGGGCGTCGAGGGCGAGACCCTTGCCTGCGGGACAGGTATTTCCGCAGCAGCGGTCTCTGTATGGACGAAGAAACTGACGAACTCTAAGAAGATTCTGTTCCATGCGCGGGGCGGGGACCTTGGGATAGAGCTGGATATAAAGGATGGAAAAGTGGATAGAGTCTTCCTCATAGGCCCGGCAGAAGACGTCTTTACCGGAGAGATAGAGTTATAATCTTACAGGGATTCCTTTTTCTTTCAGATACTTCTTTACCTCAGGGATTGGGTATTCCTCATAGTGGAATATGCTCGCTGCGAGTGCTGCATCCGCCTTCCCCTTGGTGAATGCCTCGACTATGTGCTCCGGCTTGCCCACGCCACCTGATGCGATTACCGGGATATTCACCGCTTCTGAAATTGCTCTTGTCAGCTCCAGGTCGTAGCCGTCCTTGGTTCCGTCCCGGTCCATGGATGTGAGGAGAATCTCTCCCGCTCCCAGTTCCTCGACCTTCTTTGCCCACTCGACTGCATCGACTTCGGTTCTCTCCCTGCCGCCATAGATGTAGCACTTCCATGAATCCCCTTCCCTTTTGGCATCAATTGCAACGACAATGCACTGATTGCCAAATTCCCTGGCGCCTTCTGAAACCAGGTCGGGATTCTGGATTGCGGCCGTATTTATGGAAATCTTGTCCGCGCCGGCTCTGAGAATCTTCTTCATGTCACCTGTGCTCTTGATTCCTCCCCCCACCGTCAGGGGGATGAATACCTCCTTGGCAGTCTCCTCGATGACGTGAATCATGGTCTCCCTTCTCTCATGAGAAGCAGTTATGTCAAGAAATACAAGTTCGTCGGCACCGTCCTCAGAATATCTCCTGGCTAGTTCTGCGGGCTCTCCTGCATGCTTTATCTGCTTGAATTTGATGCCCTTGACCACTCGGCCCTCTGGGACGGAGAGGTCGCAGTCCAGGCACGGAATGATTCGCTTTGTTAGCATTCTACTGCTTCTTGAACATCTTTCTCAACTTGGTTCCAACCTTCTCTATCGGAAGCTCCTTGTCCTCGGCCCTCATTCTGGCGAGGTTTGGAAGGCCCTGCTTGTACTCGTTAATCCACTCCTGCGCGAACTTGTCGCTCTTTATATCAGCGAGAATCTCCTTCATTGTCTCCCTTGTCTGCTCCGTTATTATCCTCTCGCCTCTTGTCCTTCCGCCGTATTCGGCAGTGTTGGAAACACATCTCCACATGTACTCGAGGCCGCCGGCCTGCACCAGATCAGTAATCAGCTTTAATTCGTGCAGAGTCTCGAAATAGGCAAGCTCTGGCTGGTAGCCTGCTTCAACAAGAGTGTCAAAGGACGCCTTTATAAGCTCGCTGACTCCTCCGCAGAGGTCGACCTGCTCGCCAAATAGGTCGGTCTCTGTCTCCTCTGTAAATGTGGTTTCAAGTACGCCTGCTCTTGTTGCTCCAATGGCCTTTGCAATGGCAAGAATTCTCTCCTTTGCCTTTCCACTGGAGTCCTGCTCCACCGCAATCAATGCAGGAGTCCCAAAACCGTCCTGATAGGTCTTTCTCACGAGAATTCCGGGCCCCTTGGGAGCGACCATCATAACGTCAATGAATTCCGGGGGTTTGATGGCCTTGAACCTTATGTTAAAGCCATGGGAGAACATTAGAGCATTTCCTTCCTTGAGGCCGTTCTTTATCTCATTCTCATAGGTTTCTGCCTGCACCTCATCTGGAATCAGGATATGGATTATGTCTGCCTTTTCGGCTGCCTCTGCTATGGGAAGGACCTCGAAGCCGTCCTCCTTGGCCTTCTCGAAGCTCGGGTCTCCCCTTGAGCCGATAATAACATCCAAACCAGAATCCCGCATATTCTGCGCCTGCCCGGCGCCCTGGTTCCCGTAACCTATAATCGCAATCTTCAGCCCCTCAAGGGCTGAGAGGTCCGCATCGTCATCATAATAAACCTTTGTCATTTTTCTTACCTCAGTAGTTCAATAATTACGAAGAAGGAAATAAAACTTGATTATCTCACAATGCCGCCCAGCCTGGAGAAGAATTCGTTTATTCCGGCTGATGTTTCCTTGGGGTCTCTGTTGAGAATCTCCACACCGAAGCAGATGCTCTTCCTACCAGGGCCTATCTGGCTTCCGGTATAGACGTCCTTTATCTCGACCCCGATTATGTCCAGGTCATAGCTCCTGAGGAGCTTTGCCATGAATCTTCCATTGATGCCGTCGTCAAAGACAAAGGAGAAGTCTCTCTTCACGGTCCCAAATTTCTCGGTCAGGGATTCAACTATCTCATCGTCAGAAAGAATCTGGAGGTTGGAAATCTTCAGCCTCGATTCCTTCCCGGAATCCACTAGTATGACCTCGTCAGGAGTTACGTCTTTTACCGTGCCGTAGTGAATCTTCCCAGAGTAGATGTGTTTCAGGCATATCTCCTTGCCGATGGAGTTCTTGAGGCAATCCAGCTCTGATATCAAGGAGTATATGGCCTTGTCAGAGCGCCCCATTGCAGACTCTACATCCCCGAAGTGCTTCGCGGCCTGAGACATTATGGCTATGAATTTCTTCTCGTCCCTGTCCTTTACTGTCTTGTTCAGTTCCTTTGCGGCCTTGAGGAAGGCATCGTGGACCTCCAGAACGCGGGGGTTCTGCATCTGTATCGAGGCGTAGAGCTCGGGGTTCTGGCCGATAATCCTTCCCACGATGTCGAGCATTAATTCATAGATTGGAGAGGAGAATTTCCTTGATTCCTTTACGTCGAGGTCCAGTTCCTCTAGCGTCTTTCCTATGGAGATGTATGCAAAGTGAGTGAGACCCTGAACCACCGCCATTATCTGGTCATGCTCCTGTGGGGTGGATTCAAAGACCCTTGCCTTGTGTTTGCCGAGGAATTCCTTCAGCCAGGCAAGCCATTTCTTGCCCCTCACAGGAGTGAGGACGAAGACCTGTCCCTCGAGAGTGCCGACCCTGTGGCTGAATACGGGATGGGTTCCGAGAATCTCAACGCCAATGCCAGCGAATTTCTTCATTGCCTTGCAGGGTCCCTCCTTTACGGAGGTGACATCCATAAGAAGAGCACCCTTCTTTACTATGGGAGCGACCTCCCGGATTATATCAAGGGTGTGATCGATGGGTACGGAAATCATGACTATGTCGGCGCCTTTTGCGGCCTTCTTGTTATCCTTGACGTATTCGGCTGCCAACTCCTTGGCCACATTTTTTCCCTTAATCTCGCTTGGTCCAGAGATTGTTACAGAAAAACCCTCCTCCTTGAACAGTTTTGCGAAGAATGCGCCCATGCCGCCGTAGCCGCCTATAATCGAAATCTTTTTCTTGACCATCTTATAAATAAAAGAAAAAGGATTATTTAAGCCATTAGAGGCTAATTTTATCTCCTCAATGTAAATACATAAGATGGATTTTTCGAGGTTTGATAATCATTTTGGAGAGGTCGACTTGGAGATTGAAAGACTCCTTAGCGGGGAGCCGGAAAAACTCTACAAGGCCGCCAGGCATATAACCTTCGCAGGAGGGAAGAAAATAAGGCCATTGCTCTGTATGCTTTCGTGCGAGGCATTAAACTGCGATAAGAAAGACGCAGTAAAAACCGGCGCTGCAATAGAGATGATACATACCTTCACTCTGGTTCATGATGACATAATGGACAGGGACAGTCTCAGGCGGGGCGTCCCTTCAGTTCATGAAGAATTCGGCGAGACCACTGCAATCCTGGCTGGAGACCTGCTCTTTTCCAAGGTTTTCGAGGTGAGTGACACAAGAGCGGTGGGAATTCTCGCCCACGCAGCGGCAGAGATATGCGAGGGCCAGGAGATGGACATGGAATTTGAAGAGAGAGATGATGTCCCGGAATCCGAGTACCTTCTGATGATAAGGAAGAAGACCGCCGTGCTCCTGGAGGCTGCCACGAAAGCAGGAGCGATTCTTGGTAATGGAAGTGAGGGACAGGTTTCATCTCTTGCAAAATTCGGGCTTTCTCTGGGGATGGCCTTCCAGATTCATGACGACATCCTCGGAGTTACAGCGGATGAGGAGAAGCTCGGAAAACCAGTAGGCAGTGACATAGTTGAAGGGAAGAAGAACCTGATCATGATAAAGGCGAAGGAGCTCCTGCAGGGCGATGAGAGGGATGAATTCACCAGGATTCTCGGGAATGGCAAGGAGTCGGATATTGAGAGGGGAATCGAGCTGATAAAGAATTCCGGCGCCCTGGAATACTGCATGGAGAAGGAGAAGGACTTCATGGATGATGCAACGAACTCACTGAAGGATTTGCCCGATACTGAGGCAAAAAAAAGCCTTCTCGAACTCGCGAATTTCGTGATAAGGAGGGATTCATAATGAAGGCCGTAATTCCAGCAGCGGGAAGAGGGACCAGATTCCTGCCCGCAACAAAGGCGCAGCCCAAGGAGATGCTCCCCTTGATAGACAAACCGGTAATACAGTTTGTTGTTGAGGAGGCCGTCGCTTCTGGGATAGATGACATTCTCATAATAACGGGTAGGGGCAAGAGAGCCATTGAGGACCACTTCGACAAGTCCTTCGAGCTGGAGGAGATTCTCGAGAGAGACGGAAAGACTGACACTCTGAAGGAGATGAGGGACATCTCAGATTTGGCTGACATTCATTATATCAGGCAGAGGGAACCGAAGGGTCTCGGCAATGCAATCTACTATGCAAAGAAGCACGTGGGCGATGAGCCCTTCGTTGTCCTTCTAGGTGATGATATCATCTCCTCTGATGTTCCCTGCACGAAACAGCTGATGGATTATTATGAGAAGTATAAGGCCCCGATAATCGCCGTCAACAAGGTTGAGAAGGAGATGATAGAGAGCTACGGCGTTGTTGACGGAGAGCTCGTGGAGGACCTTGTCTATAAGGTCAAGGACCTCGTGGAAAAGCCAAAGCCGGAGGATGCGCCCTCGAATCTCGGTATAACTGGACGGTATCTGCTGACCCCGGACATATTCGATGCCATAGATAAGACGGAGCCGGGTAAAGGCGGCGAAATCCAACTCACCGACGCGTTGAGAATTCTCAGCCAGAAAAGGGATATGTATGCATACGACTTTGAGGGCGTAAGGTATGACCTCGGCAACAAGGCCGACTACATAAAGGCCACCATAGAATATGCCCTCAGGAGAGAGGAGTTCAGCAGCTGGATGAAGGATTATCTGAAGACGCTGATGAAATGAAAATCTCAACCTGCGGGGTCGTGTGTGAATACTGCCCCCGCTACAGGGTTGGCAAATGCACCGGCTGCAATCCGAATCCACACTGCGGGATGCCCGACTGCGCAGCAGAGAAGGGCGTCGAATTCTGCTTCCTGTGCGATGAATTCCCATGCGAAAGACATTATGGGAAAAAGGATAACCTGGTTATCTTTGACGGCAGGTGGCTCGATTTTATAAAGAAGGAGCTGGGCAAGGATTAGTAGTGCTTCTCTGGAGAGTTGAGGAATTCAAGGATATCGGGTACTTCTTTGATTATATCATAAATCTGCTTGAATTCGTTCAAACCAAAGATGTCGAGCTCTCTAGGTTCCAGTTTTCTGAGCTCTGGAAGCTTTTGGTAGTTCTTATTTCCTATGACCTTGCCGTCGGTAAGCTCGAAGTAAGCCCCGCCTTTCTTTTCGATAATAGAACCGTAATCTGATTCAAACTCCGTGCTAACGAAGTTGGCCATCCTCAGCTCCTGGCTGGATGGGTTTATAGTTATGTGACAGTATTTTGGGGGAATGACGACCTTGTCGCCCATCTGTGCACTTACAAGGATGACGTCGTCCTCCTTCTGGAGAAGATAGTGGGCCTCGCCTTCCAGCACCTCATAGAGCTCAGGATAGGAGAGCGAATTCGCAGGGGCCGGGGGATGGCAATGGCCCTTGGTCTTGACAAATTCCTTGCCGAGATTCAGGGGAGGAATTACGGTTATGTCGTACCTGAGCTTGTTATTCTGCATCAACTCCCTGTCTTCATCGCTGAGAGCAAGGTCCCGGTACATATAGTAGAGCTCAACCTCTTCTGGGTTCTGAACGGAATCTAACCATTCTCTGTCATAGATGACATCGAGCATGTCACTGAGCCACCTGATGTCGGGTTTCAGAGACTGCCCGCCGAAGCTGAAGTCCATATCGATTAAGAATAGGAACTACAGCATAAAGAATTTATAGTTCAAAAAAACCATAGCACTGATTCATGCATTAGGTTTTTTATCAACCCCAAAGGGGCATGCCTCACTATTACCAGCGTGTAGGGCACGGAATCGCACCGTGTAACACAGAGTTTACCGTCTCCGCATCATCCAGTCCCATTGAAGAACCGAAAGTACAGAGCACATTCTGTATCTTGCTGTTAGCAACCCTTTTCATAATTCCATAAAGAAGTCCCCATTTCTTAAGTCCTTCCATCGGCTTAGTTGATGGATCTCTCTTCTTTACGAAGTTGATGAACATGAGCAGGATCTTGGGTACTCTTTCCATATAGCCCATCGCCCTGCGAGCGATTACGAATGCTGCTGCTTGGTGAACAGACAACCCATAGGTTGAAGTATATTTATAATCGCCAATGAACGAGCTGAATCTTGGATTGACCCCTTTTATCGCAATCTTCTCCTTTACAGCTCTGGACTTTATCAGCCCAATGGCCTTTGCATGGATGAAGTTTGAGACCTTTCTGTTGTATCTCCTGTTAGTATCGAAGGTCTTTCTTAGCTTAAGGTTCTCAATCGCCACCGTCCTTACATCATGGAATTTAATCCATTCAAACGCTTCCTTGACAAGATTCCCCAGAAGCCATTTTCTTCTGTTAGTGCGGGTATAAAGCAGTTCGGGGCACTTGAATACTTTGCTTGCCCTGAAGTTACCATCTCTTGTCGCTATAGTAACTGAGATGTTATCTGTGTTTATATCAAAACCAGCAACGCCATTGCTGAAATCCAGCTCAATTCCTTGATGGTCAGATGATATATGAACTTCATACTTATCTTTTTTGACAACTCTTACAGAATAGCTACCCTTAATGGCCTGCTTTAGATAGTCAACATACCTGCTCGGAATCCATAATCGTGTATAAATCCACCTCCTCTCACTGATATTGACCCTCAACCGGAAGATATTATCTTCTATATGTGTTATCCTGAGGTTCTGGTTTCCACCGTCTATTTTTCCACCCACAGAGTAAAAGGCGTTACTCCTCAGTTTCTTCCATTCCTCTTTACTTATCTTGCCTTTCTGGAGATTCATAAAATTTTCCCTACCTCCAAATATCACCTTGGGTATCGTTCCTTCTTCCAGGTGTTTTTCATATCTATCTAGCTTCGTGGTCAGTTTATCTATCCTTGCACATATCCCTTCCCGCTTCAGTGGAGCATTAACCTTCCCCAGCTTCTTTCTGCTCCTTTTCAGTTTCTCCTTGGTTTCATATACTTCTCCCTTGATTAGCTCCTTCTGACTCTTGATGGTTCCTTCAGCATCCTTCATTGCAGCATATGAGTATCTTGCATTCAGGCCAAACTTCGCCATGACATCCTTCTTGAGTTCATTCAACTTATGCTTTTCTAGCAATCTGTTGAAGCCGTAGCGTTTCGCAGACTGGTAAACTCTCATCAGATTATCTATCTGCTCTTGCTCATCCTTTTCCAGTTCCGGTAGTGCGCCTCTAATTGTGAGTTGCATTTTCTTTAATACTCATTCATTATCGATTTATCGTATGACACCAAAATCTTTGTGCGAGAGCACTGGAAAAGTGATTATACTCTTTGTAGTGCCTAACTCCCCCGCTACCTGTTTTGAAGTGCAGTACCTAACCATTTCTGCCCCCTAATTTGTTAAACGGATCATAGATTTCCACGCCCAGTCTCTGAAGTTCCTGAATTATTCGTTGCCCTGCATCCCTGTCGGTTTTAATTTTAATCACGTACTTGCTGCTTATTCCAGTTAACACTCTTGCCACTGGCCTGGGGCCAGGAAGGTAATCCCCCCCCTTCCTGACCGCCTTTTCCTCCATTTCCGGTATCAAACAGCATTCAAGATATTCCTGCTCATACCTCCCAAGTTCCTTCTCAGACGGATGATGTCTGAGATAGTTTCCTTCCAGTTCAGCTTTCGCATCCATTTTTTACCTCCGGTAGCGAGACCGCCACCTCTACACAGACCCAACCCCATTTGGGCTGAGCCCTAAAAAATAATGGCGGGTGAGCCCTCCAAAAACAAAGAAGGATAGGAAATATGTTTTGTGGTGAGGGTTGCGATTTCGCAAGAAATCGACAAGTCAGAACCACAAATTGGAATGCACTTAACGGGGCGGAAGCCCCTTAAGGCATTTCAAAATATTTCCTTGTCAAACTTTTCCGGACATGGGCTCAACCCG
>JAHIKS010000018.1 GCA_018897475.1 Candidatus Altarchaeota archaeon | reverse complement strand
AGGAAAAGACAGGGCCTGTCTGCAAGTTTCGCAGACGAAACTTGCCAAATCCTATAACTTCAAGCAATCAAAGAACTAACTGTCAAACTCAGGATTCAAAAGATTATCGCACGGAGTAACAATTGTAAAAGAAGCCCTTGATGAAGGCATTGCATTGTAGGAAATTCCAACGGATAAGAATTCTTCCTGTTTCTTTAGCATCTGTTCCATAATTAGGAACAGTATGATATCAAAGGGCAGGAAAAAGGTTCTTGGTGTTTTCATGGAATCGCCACTTGACGGGTTCCATCTAAGGGAGATATCAAGAAGGACGGGGATTGCTGTCAATAACACGCACAGGTATCTGAGCCAGTTCATTGAGAAGGACTTCCTGCTGGTCAAGGGCAAGGGCAACAGGAAGATATTCCAACTCAATTTTGAGAACGATTTTCTGCTGAAGACCATGGAGTATCTTGAGGTTGAGAGGAGAGAGAAATTCTTTAAGAAGCGGCCGGAGATGGGGAAGCTGAGGGACGTGGCAAGGGAGGTAAGGGGGCTGATGAAAGGCGTTGTCATGGTTCTATTTGATGGAAAGGAGGGAGACGTTCTAGTTGTTGTAAACGGAAGGGAGCACGTTGTGAAGAGCAGGGTGATGAGAGTAATGGACCTGAATACATTCAGGAAGTCGCTCGATGAGAACCTGCTGAAGGACCGGGTGGTTATCTACAATGAGTTTAGATTCTGGAGAATGCTATCGGAGTTTTAGCTGCTGGCTGAATTCGCTGGCCTTTTTGACCGGGTCCTTGGAGTAGATTATGTCTCTTCCAACGTTTACCAGGGAATTCCCGGCTGGGAGCTTGTCGGTGCTTCCACCCTGTGCTCCAAGGCCGGGGCAGAGGAGTATCTTGTCTTTTCCTGCGATTTCTCTTATCTTTTGGATTTCCTTGCTGGTGGCGTTTTCAGTAAGGCCGACAACAAGGCCATCAGCATCCTTTGCCTCGGCAGCTATCCACTCATAGAGATTCTCTCCCGAGCGGGAGAATTCCTTCTGTATCCTTGCCTCGGGGTTGGACATGAGAGTCAGGACGAAGATTCCCAGGCCGTTGGAGTGGCACTGGTTAACGGCCTCCTTGATGTTGCCTGCAAATGGCGAGAAGGTTATTGCGTCGAAGCCGGCCTTCTTTGCAGAGTGAATCGCTGCAAGGTTGGAGGAGCCGATGTCAGACAGCTTGTGGTCGAGGATTGATATAGAACCTGAGCCATGGATTTTCTGGTTTAATTCCTGCAACTGCTCCATGTTGAGATTAAAGAGTATGTACTGGGAGTTCGCCTTGAAGGCGCAGGCGTGGGGAGCGGTTTTGTCTATGATGTCAAGACAGAAGCCCATTATGTCGTCATCGGGCATTATATTCTCCTTTCTCAGTCCGGGCATTGCCGGGTCCAGCCCTATGCACAGGGTGCTGTTCTTCTCCTCTCTTGCCTTGAGATACTTCTGCAGGAATTCAGACATAGTTCACCTCCATTCCAAGGGTTTCGTTTATGTGGCCCTGGTCGAATATGATGTTGCCTCTAACTATGGTCTTCACTGGCCTGCCCTTTAGTTTCCGGCCGTTGAAGGGGCTCCACTTGCACTTCGTGAAGAGGTCATCGTTCTTTATCTTGAATTCTTTATTCAGGTCGACTATTGTCAGGTCGGCGTCGTAGCCCTCAGCTATTTTGCCCTTGTTCTCTATCCCGAAGATTCTTGCAGGGTTCTCTGCCGTGAGCCTTGCGACCATTTCCATGGACAGGGATCCGTTGTTGACCTCGTTCAGGAGCAGGGGCAAGAGGGTTTCGACTCCGGGGACTCCGGCCGAGGACTTCCAGATGCCCTGCTCCTTGGATTCGGGGAGGTGGGGGGCATGGTCCGAGGATATGATGTCTATGGCCCCGGAGGTAATTCCGTTCCAGAGTGCCTTTCTGTCCTCGTCGGTCCTGAGTGGGGGGTTTGTTTTTGCGTAGGCCCCAAGCTTTTTGAGGTCGTCCCTTGTCAGGAAGAGGTGGTGGGGGGTTGCCTCAGCAGTCAGCTGCTGGGATTTTTTGTGTTCCTCTATCATAGCGACTTCTAGGGAGGTGCTTGCATGGCAGAGATGCAGTCTGCAATCTACCAGACCTGCCAGGAATATTGCCATGTTGGTTGCATCAGCTGCGCATATTGGCGGCCTTGAATCTGCATAGGCGAGAGGGTCGTCTCTGCCCTCTTCATGAAGCTTTGCTGTAAAGTATTCTATCATCTCACCGTTCTCCGCATGGACTGTTGCCAGGATTCCCTTCCCGGCCAGGACTTTCAGTTCCTCATGGAAGACTGCATCGTTGTCTACAGTCAGGTTGCCTGTTGTCTGGCTCATGTAGAATTTCACGGAGGCTATTCCATCGGCAAGGGAGTTCAGCTCCTCAATATTCTCATTGCAGGCCCCGAAGTGGAAGCCGTAATCAACAACGGACTTTGAGGAGGCTATCCTTCTCTTCTCCTCAAGGTTTTCCAGCGTCGTGGTCGGGGGCTGGGTGTTGGGCATGTCAAGAACGGTCGTTATCCCTCCTGCAGCTGCAGCTGCAGAGCCAGTCGTCCAGTCCTCCTTTGAGCTGGCTCCGGGCTCTCTGAAGTGAACGTGAGCATCTATCAGGCCTGGAAGGACGTAGTTGCCATTGGCGTCGATGACCTCGCCCGAGTCAGGGAGGCTAGAGCCCTTCTTTATCTCCTTTATCCTGCCGCCCTCGATGACAATGCCCCCCTCAACAATGCCGTCGGGGAGAACAAGCTTTGCATTCTTTATTATTAGGTCGGGCATTTTTACGGTATTTTATATTTGGACTAGAGTAAAAAGTACGAATGAAATGACGTTGCTAATGGCGTTCCTTCGCAACGTCATTTATTTCGACATAAGTCGAAATATCGAAGCGAATGAGTTGATTTTTACGGTATTGGTATGTTAGCTTTATATATTGATTTTGGAGCCTGCGCTGTCCCTTGCATAGCTGCCGAATTCCGTGCCCTGGAGTTGTTCTGCCGTGAAGACAGGACCATCTTTGCATACCAAAAGGCCGGATGGATCCAGGGAGCAGGAGCCGCACAGCCCAAAGCCGCACTTCATCCATCTCTCAAGGGAGAGCTGGCAGGGGATTTTTTTGGCCAGGGATATTTTCATAACCTCTGACATCATGATTTCAGGGCCGCAGCAGTAGACCTGACCGAATTCCTTTTCCAGGAGAATTTTCTCGAAGAGCTCGTGGCAGAAGCACTTCTCTCCATGGGAGCCGTCGTCTGTTGCTATGTGCAGAGAGGCCCCGGATTTTTCGATTCGGTCGGTGAAGAGGATATCGTTCTTTGTCTTAACGCCCTGTATTACCGTTGCCTTTTTCCCGAGGCGCTCGATTATGGGCATGAGAGGCGCAAGGCCTACTCCACCACCTATTATGCAAGGGCTATCCCCTTT
>JAHIKS010000017.1 GCA_018897475.1 Candidatus Altarchaeota archaeon | reverse complement strand
TATGCCCGATGGCCGCTTGTTCTATCTTCGTGATCTCTTCTGCATAGTGCAAGAACGTGTCTACTGATGCAACAACGACTCTGGCCTCAACGGTCAGAATCTCAATGCCGACCAGGGAAACTCTTGCCCATACATCGACCACTATCCCTTTGTCCAGGATTCTATCCAGCACTTCAGCAAGGCTGGAAACATCCGGGGATTGGCTTACCATTTTGCATACCTCCTTATTTTTTTATAGAATACAAGATCCTATTGTTTAAGTATTTTCTACAGGAAGTATATATAGTTTTTTTATCGAATTTCGATAATTGCTTAATTATCGAAACTCGACAACTATTTTTTAAGCGTAGAAATCCCTGGCATATCTCAAGATCTTATGTTAGAGATACTGTATGAGATAATTGGATGAGCAATTAGCCATCGGGCATAATTAAACTTTTGACAAACTCAGCTCAACGTCTTAATAAACTGTAATTCCTAAATTACTCTACATGCGGGTCTGGGCATCTCCTTTTTAAATTCTGAATCGCAATTCATGAATATGGGTTCAGAAATAATTATTCGCAGGGATGAGGCTGATGAAATAAAAGAGATGAGAGGCTGGACCCTCATCTATGGCAGGCGTAAAGTAGGCAAGACCTTCCTGATAAAGAACTTCCTGGACTACGACTCATATTTCAGAGTCAAAAGAGACGGTAAAATACTGGCAGAGGAATTTATCCTGAGTGAGATAAACAGTTTAGGGGATTTCTCGAAAGCTGTTCAGGACATGCTGAAACAGAACAAGACAATCGTGATAGACGAGTTCCAAAGGCTTCCGGAATCTATTCTGGAAGAGATTGCAGTGGTTCACCCGAAAGGCAAGCTCATATTCTGTGGCTCAAGTATGAGAGTAATACAAAAGATTTTCGGTGCCAAATCCCCTCTACTCGGGTTAGTATCCCAGTACCGGCTGGGATTAGTAAAGCCAAGAAATATTCTAAAGGAATTACCGAAAAAAGGATTGACGATAGAGCAGGCAATTGAATTATCCCCCTACATTTCAGACGTGTGGACGGTACCCTTCCTTAGAGTAGAGAAATCAAGCTTGGAAACAATCTACAACCTACTGAAGGGGTCAAAGCTCACTATCCCTGCGCTGATAGGTGAGGTATTCACGGAAGAGGAAAGAGAACTCACAAGGACTTATGAGGCTATTCTGAGATTAATTGGGGCGGGGGAATGGGATTACCGACAGGTCGCAAGGATACTCGCGGACAGGGGGCTGATAGACAGAGCCGACAGCTCTCTGGTATTACCATATATCAAAAATCTTGTCGGGATGGGACTTGTTGAACCATTACCGCTCCTTTCCAGCAAGAAAAAGATGTACAAACTCACCTCTCCTATGATGGAGGCTTTTTACTACCTTTCTGATAGATATGATTTCAAAGAGGTGGATGTGAGCTTGAAGGAGGTAAGACCAACCCTGGAAAAACTCAGGAATCTGGCCGTGCAGAACTGGGTTGCTGATCTCTTCGCTGAAACCTATCAGGGAAGGAAGGAATACTTTGTAACGCCGGAAAAGGAGATAGACTTCATCATCACTATCCGGAAAAAACCGGTGGTCGTGGGTGAGGTAAAGTGGGGGAGATACAACAAGGGTGATATAGAAAAGTTTAAAGAAAAAACCAGGTTCATCAAGACCGAAAAGGTTTTCATAGTGAAAGAAAAGATGGGGATTGAGGATAAAGAAGTGAAGATAATCGATGCAAGGGATATGGCAAAAATGAGGTGAGCTTGACTTTTAAGAACAGATACAAATAAATTTATCAATGGAAGGGAAGGGTAAGTCAGCAAACATTTTTTTTGGGGGGGCGAACTAAAAAATGGCCAAGACCCGCCAATCTAGAAGGGTTTCAAAGAAGGCTGGGATAATGGCCGGGGCTCTCAGCAGGGACATTGTAGAAGGCATACCCGCATCTATTCTTGTGTTTGATAAGGGCATGAGGCTGATTTCTGCCAACAAAAACTTCTACACGAAAACCGGCAAGTCAAGAAAAGATGTAATGGGCAAAACGGTTTACAGAGTCTTCTATCCCATACTGGACGCCAGACGCATGGGGTTGGTTGATAAAATAAAGGACGTGTTTAACACAGGTGAACCTAGCAGGGGGGACAGACTGTCTTACCGGTCTAATCTCTTTTTCTATAAGGTAAATCCCATAAGAGACGAGACGAATGAGGTGAAAAATGTTATGCTGGTAATGGAAGATATCACAGAGGTAACAAAGCTAGAGCAGGAGATAATCGAAGCAAACAAGAAGTTGATGGACGCAAACAAGAAATTGAAGGAATTGGATAAGATGAAGGACGAATTCCTGAGCACCGTCTCCCATGAACTAAAAACGCCATTGACACCAATAAAGACTTATCTGGAGTTGATACTGGATGAGGATATTGGAAAAATCAACGAAGAGCAGAGAAAAGGGCTTGAAATTTCACTTCGCAGAGCAGAACACCTCAAACGTTTGATTGATGACATCGTAGATGTTTCTAGAATGGAATCCAAGAAGATGAAGTTTTATATGGAGAATATAGACCTGCGTAACATAATTGAAAATGCAGTTAGAGATATGAAGCTCCTAGCTAATGAAAAACAGATAAAGATTTTGGAGAACCTCCCAACAAGACCAGTGTATGTTAAGGCCGATGAGATCAGGATGGCGCAGGTCTTCAGCAACCTCATTGATAACTCGATCAAGTTTTCCGCTAATGGTGGTAAGATAACGATAAACGTTAAGAAAGAAAGGGGGAATCTATCGGTTAATATATCGGATACAGGACCTGGGATACCAAAAAAGCACCACAAGAAAATCTTTGAGAAGTTTTACCAGGTTGACAGTTCCACGTCCAGAGCGTTTGGTGGAACAGGCCTGGGTTTGCCGATATGCAAAAGCATAATTGAAAAACATGGGGGGGATATCTGGGTAGAGAGTAAGGTTGGAGAAGGGTCTACCCTCCACTTTACCCTACCAGCAATCTAAAAATGGCAAAAAAGATAATGGTTGTGGACGATGATCCTACAACGGCGACGGTTGTTAAAGCGGTTCTAACCATTCACGGCTTTGATGTCATAACTGCCTCTTCTGGACGCGAATGCCTGGACAAAGTAAAAGACATAAAACCCGACCTTATTCTATTAGACATAATGATGCCAAGCATGGATGGATGGGAAACCCTAAGAAAATTGAAAGAGGATAAGATAACAGATACCCTGTCCGTCGCCATGCTCACAGTAAAAGAAGATATTGGTGAGGCCCCCGAGTTAAGGGATGTTGTTTCAGACTACATCACAAAACCCTTCAGCAAAGCGGATTTGATTGAAAGGGTGAAGAAACTGATGGCATGAATTGTCACATATCTTTCATCTATCAGATTTCTATCCACAAACAGTGTCCTGAATGCTATCAACAGACAGTTTCACGGTAATAATTCCACCCAAGGCATGAATTCAAACCATATTTCATAGCAGAGAGGGAATTTGGGAATCTTCGCGATCCAGTCGTGCTGGACTCCCTTATCAATGGAATTCCCCTCCTTGGGCGGGAGTATGCTTTTGGTCTCAGGGCGGGGATAGGGGAGAGGGAGGAGTAAGCCTATGTCCAGTTTCAACAGATCATGGGGGAATCTCAGATATTTAAATCCAAAATCCACAATAGATAACAGAATGAAAAAGAAAGAAACAATCTGGGAGCAGCTGGAGAGAGCCAAGGAACATACTGGGAGAGAGATAAGAAAGAGACTTATCAGCCAGTTTGGGGATTCAGATAGTTTAGGAACTGAGTAGGTGTCATTATCTTTACATATTTTACCCTCATCTCCTCATTGATTCTTTTTATGCTTGGATGAAAATCTGATGATAGTAGATTCCTTCTATTCATGGTTACAAAGACGTCCAAGTTAGCGTGACATGCCCAAGCGTAGTTCTCAGCGTCGGGGAAAACCATCTCTACATCTTCAATACCAAGCTTCTGTATATAGTGCCAAGCGAGCTTATCGACATCCTTCTGTTTTTTAGCCATTATCAGCTCCAGATTAACGGAATTAGATTTGAAGTATTCCGGGAGAACTATTGACTTGTAATCTTCCCTTATGTAATCCAGCTCTTTGAAAACTATGAAGGTTGTTGCAAAGTTCTCCTTATGTGATTTGGCGTAATCCAATATCTCCCTTATGCGATTGAATTCAGGATGCTTTCTGTCAATCAGGACACCATAGATGCAGGTATCGAGCAGGTACCTCATGGATAAGTATTGGTTTGTGGGTTAAAATTCACGTTTCGTTTGTCTATAAATATTTTCGCTAATAGCGAAAGTTGGGGATAATGGCATTTCCTGGGAAGGATACAGAAACAAAGCTACGTCACAAATAAGGCAATTATCCGTCCCTGCATGAATCCGGCTTAGTTAGAACTCCACCAGGGGCATGAATTCAAACCATATTTCGTGGCAGAGAGGGAAATTGAGAATCTTCGCGATCCAGTCGTGCTGGACTCCCTTATCAATGGAATTCCCCTCCTTGGGCGGGAGCACATCTTTGGTCTCAGGGTGGGGATAGAGGAGAGGGAGGGGTAAGGAGTGCAGCTGACATTGCAGAGCTGGAGGTTGGGAGGGATTGGATTCAGGCATTTGCCAGAGAAATTTCAGAGCTTCACCTTTACAGTCCCACTGGTGGCCTCGCACGCCAGCCTAATCCCTTTCGTATTTAAACACATAATACTTAAATATTTTACAAGGATTATGTATAAAAATGATTAAGGGTAAACCCGGGAGAAGTTTGTCAAAAAAAGAGTATGAAATAGTTTCAGAGCTTGCCTTGAGAGGGATAGATATAATCAGCATAGATGATGCCTCAAAACTTTTCAAGACTAAAAAGAAAAAGCTCTGGGATATTCTCCACAGACTGGAAAAGAAGGGATGGCTTGAGAGAATAGAAAAAGGCAAGTACATGGTTGTGCCTCTACAGGCCAAAGAGGGCTGGCTTGAGCATCCATTTGTCCTGGCTTCGAATTTAGTTGAAAAGTATTACATTTCTTACAGAACAGCTCTTGCCCATCATGGACTAACGGAACAGCTCCCTCTTTACGTTTATGTAGCAACGACGGAGAGAAAAGGCAAGACGGAATATGAGCTGCAGAACTATATTTTCAGGTTTGTAAGAATAAAACAAGAAAAGTTTTTTGGGTTCAGGAGTGAATCTATAGGGGGGCAAAAGATTTTTATCGCAGAAAAGGAAAAGGCCATTGTAGATTGCCTGGATAAGGAAAGATACTCGGGAAGTGTCATTGAAATTGCAAAAGCATTAACTAATGTGGAGATTAGCATAAACAAGGTCAAGAAGTATGCCCTGAAAATGAACAATTCATCGTTAGTGAGAAGGCTCGGCTATCTGCTTGATCTACTTAAGAAAGATTCTTCCGGGCTGGAGAAACACATTGGGAAGTACAGAAACATTTATCTCTCAACAGCGCTACCCAGGAGAGCTGTAGAAACAAGCAAAAAATGGAGGCTTATTGTTAATGTGAAAAAGGAGGACTTACTAGCATGGTGAGCAAGGACGAGATAATCAGGGTAGCGAAAAGAGAAAACCTGCCAATTGGAATAATTGAAAAGGACTTTGTTCTAACCTACATCCTGAAGAGGATATATGAGTCAGAGCTGAAAGACAGGCTTGTTTTTAAGGGCGGGACGGCCCTGCACAAGCTGTATCTGCATAAAAGAATATCAATCGATCTGGATTTTACGGAATTAAAGCCAGTGAGGATAGATGAATTAAAGGCAGTAATTGAGGATAAGGAGATAGGTTCAAAAGTTAAAGAAATAAACAAAACAAACAGCTCACTAAGGATAGTTTTAAGCTACGTAAGTGTCTTGGAATACAAAAACAAGATCATTCTGGACATAAGCAAAAGGGAGAAACCGATATTGAAGTTAATTACCAGAAGATTAAAATCACCTTACTTTGAAGAAATTGAGGTTCTGACGTTCCAGCTGGAGGAATTAATTGCCGAGAAAATAAGGGCAATAATCCAGAGGAATAGGCCAAGAGATTATCTGGATCTCTATTATACCCTGAATATGAAGAAACTTGATTTGAAGAAAGCGATTGAAGTAGCCGAAGAAAAACTTAAAGAAGGTGGTGATAAACTTGATATCGGTAGGATATTCAACAATTTGGATGTTGTCAGGAGTTTATGGGATCATGATCTAAGGGAATTACTGGTTGATGTGCCGGAGTTTGACGGGGTGGTGACTAAAATAAGGGATAAGCTGATATTGTTTAGCCACCCTTCTTCTTCGACTCCCTGATTCCCATCCCATGGGGGATACGGATTCAGCAGAAATTAGAATTCCACCACCCAGTAAGAATGTGGCGGAATTCTTCCAGAATTCCGACATATGTCCGAGAGGCACGGCCTCTCGGCCACATCCCATAGGGTTTGAATTCAAGCCATATTTCGTTGCAGAGAGGAAAATTGGGAATCTTCGCGATCCCATAGTGATAGACTCCCTTATCAATGGAATTCCCCTCATCGGACGGAAATATGCCTTCAGTCTCAGGGTGGGGATAGAGGCGCTCCCTAGAGAATACTTGAGATACAGGCTTGAGGCTGCAAGAAAGGCACTGAATGATGCAGATTCTCAAGAGAAAGAATATCTCAAGGATTTGGCTATAGCTGCTCTCCAGGAGGTGGAGGATGAGCTTCCTTCCGGCCGGAGGGAAAGTACGAGGAAACCCTCCCTGATCGCGAAATGGATCGATGAGTTGGAGGAGACAGTCAAGGGAAATTGAACACGCAAACTAAAATTCCATCAAATCGAATTCAGAACTTTTAACCGATTATATCTTTATAGTAAAATAGTGAACGAATTACGATGAGAAGATTACGATGACAAAACAGGGGAAGTACACCTATGGAATAATAAAGAGCCTAGACAGCAAGAAGTTCGATTACTCCGGGCTGGGTGCCGGAATCGAGGACAATCCCGTCTATCCACTGACCTACAAGGCCCTAACAGCCATCGTCAGCGATGCCCCGATAAAATACTACGAGCCGGACGATGAGCATGCCATGGCACACAGGAGGGTTGTAGATGACATAGTAAAGGGCTGCATAATCCTCCCTGCAGCATTTGGCTCTATCCTGAAGAGCGTGGGCGACATCAGCAACATAATGAGGCGGCAGTACGGCATCTGGAACGGCCTCCTGAGGAAGATGGATGGCAAAAGGGAATACGGGATGAAAATCTTCTGGGATAAGGACAGGATTCAAAAGGAGATCCAGGAGACCAATGAGGCCGCCAGAGAGCTCACGGAACAGCTAAAAGAAAAGGACGACCCAAGAGCGAAGGTGCAGCTGAAGATTCTCCTGCAGGACGAATTGATAACGAGAGGGAACGAATACGTTACCGACATCCACGAGCAGTTGAAGGAGTATTCCACCGCATCCAAGTCGAACGACCTAGTTGGTAAAAAAATGATATTCAATGGAGCGTTTCTGGTAAAAAACGACCTGGAGGGAGAGTTTGTCAAAAAGATTGACGAGCTCGAGAAGCTATACTCTGCGCTGGAGATAAAGGCCATCGGACCGTGCGCCCCCTATAACTTTGCGACTGTGAGGCTGAGGTTCAGGTAGGGTTTGCAAGAAGTAATTTCTCATAACTGACGAATGCGACGCTAAACAAAAACAATCTTGTTTCTTTTAAAGATAAAAACAGAGATTTTAATACAGATTAACTTTAAACAAATCTGATAAAGGGTGTGAAAAAATGAGATACACTGTAATCCTAGAGAAGGGGCGTGAGTCGGGATATGTAGCTATTTGCCCTATCCTGCGAGGTTGTGTTGCTCAGGGTAAAACAAAACAAGAGGTATTAAAAAACTTAAAAGAGGCCATTAGTGATTATATCGAATGCCTTATTGAGGATAGTATCCCTGTTCCACAAGAGATAAGTAAAAAGATACTTGAGGTTGAGATTTTGGCACATTGACTAAATTACCTCGAGGATTGTCTGGCAAAAAGGTAATTCGTGCTCTAATAAGGACGGGATTTTATATCAGACGTCAGAGATCCTCCCATGTGATTATGAGGCGGGATAAGCCATTTGCGCAAGTAGTTGTCCCATTACACAAGTCGATAGATACTGGAACATTGGACGCGATTATTGACGGGGCAGGATTAACAGCCGAGAGATTTATAGAATTGTTGTAAATCTCGAAATTTATTTTCTTATTCCACCCGGCTTTAAATTCAACCCGCGTTTCTCCCTATACCAAAACTATCTTTTCTTCTTCTTTCCGCCGCGGGCCATCTTTGCTCTGGCGCAGTTCCCCTTCTTGTCGATAAAGTAGAGATAACCTGATTCTCTTTTTATTCCGCACTCGTGGAGGACCTCCTGTTTTTTATCGCTCTTCTGTCCCTTTCTCGCCATCTTGCACCTTGCGGCATTTCCCTTCTTGTCGACAAAATACAGATAACCCGGCTCTCTTTTTATTCCACATTTACATAAAACCTCAGCCATAAAATCACCTCTTTGTAGTATTGAATTCAGGATATAAAAGCCTCGCCTTCAGACACCAACCACCCCCCTACCTCTGCATTTCAGGCACGGGAGTTTATCCCGGGCCCGTCCAGCCCCTTTGCACTTGGGACATTTCTTCACTGGAGCCTCTATCTTGATTACGCCCTTGCCCCTGCAGACCCTGCAGGAGAGCTTGCGTTTTATGGGGTCTCTTCTTCTCCCGCGACAATACGCGCATTGAATCTCGCCCTTTTCTACCCGTTTTTCAGGGATTGGTTTCACCTTCTCGGTTTTCTTTTCTACCTTCTTCTCCTCTTTCTCCTCCCCAATCAATTTCTTTTCTCTTTTTTCTAGTTCCATGGCCTCTTCCTTTATCTCATCCTCCTTTCCGAGCAGTTCCTTCCCTTTTTTCTTCAGTTCCTCAATCCCCGCCTTTATCCTATCCTCTCCTCCTTTTTTCTCTAACTCAGCTTTCTTCTTTATTTCATTCTCTCTAGCTAACAGTTCCTTCTCCCTTTTCTCTAATTCCTCAGTCTTTTTCTTTATCCTATCCTCCTTTTCAAGCAGTTCCTTCTCCCTTTTCTCTAATTCCTCAGTCTTTTTCTTTATCCTATCCTCCTTTTCAAGCAGTTCCTTCTCCCTTTTCTCTAATTCCTCAGTCTCTTTCTTTATCTCATCTCCCTTTGAGATCTTTCCCTCCTTTTCTCTAGCGAGCAACTCTTTTCTCTTTTCCTCCAGCTTTTCAATCTCTTTTTTTACCTTATCTTCTCTGGCTAGAACCTTCTTTTCCCCTTCCTCTAACTCAGCCCTCTGCTTTTCCAACTCCATTTCTTTCCTATCAACCTCTCCCCACCCACCATTCAGCTCTAGCGTTTTTTTGTCGATCTCTTTTTCCTTTGCTAGCATATCTCTCTGTTCCCTACCCGGCTCAAGGCTCTTTGTTAGTATCTCCTTTTCCTTCAATGCCAGTTCCTCTTCCTTCTCCTTAATCTCACTCATCTTCGTTTCATATTTGTCTCCTCCACTGTCCTTAAATTCCCTGATCTTCCTATTTATCTGCATTTCCGTTCTAATCAGCTCCTTTGCCTTATTCTCCAATTTCTGATGTTTTTCTTGAAATTCCCTTTCCTTCCATGCTATCCCCTCTTCACGCTCTCTAACCTTTTTCAACCGGTCCATCACGTCTTCTCCCATGCGATATTCCATCTTCTTTTGTTTTTTCTTCTTTCTCGTTAGCTTCTTCTCACCACCCTCCCCTATACTCTTCTTGGCTATTTTCCAGTCATCAATATTTGGCATTTTTCAGAAGCTAATGGAATTAGATTAAATTTAATAATATTTATAGTATTTATATCGAAATTCGATAAGAATTGATTTATATATTAAAACCGTAAGTATAATACCGTGGCCAGAGTGATTGGTGTTCTATCGGGAAAGGGCGGTGTCGGAAAGACGACTCTCGTTTCGAATCTGGGCGTTTCTCTTGCTCAAGAGAGCAAGAACGTTGCCATCATTGATGCAAACCTTACTGGTGCTAATCTGGGACTTCACTTTGGGCTTCTGAGCTATCCAGTCTCTATTCATGATGTCATGAAAAACGGGGCTTCGCTCACGGATGCAATATACAAGCATCCATCCGGTGTCGATATAATTCCTGCCTCCCTGTCTATTGAGCATGTAGATACCGAGCCAAGGAACCTAAGGAAGTCCATTGATAAATTCCTTGGTGATAAGGATTTCGTTCTAATCGATGCCGCAACCGGCTTGGATAGGGAAACCTTGGCTGCCATCGATATGTCTGATGAAATTTTGTTAGTAACGCATCCCGAGCTCCCTACAGTCTCAGACGCATTAAGGACAAAAACGATTGCAGAAAAGTATGACAAGGACATTATCGGTATTGTTCTAAACCGGATAACCAAGGAAGATGAATTGGATACGGGTACTGTTTCCTCATTCTTTGAACTTCCAGTTATAGGGGCGATACCTGAAGATCCGATAGTGAGGAAATCGATTGAAGCCAAGAATCCAGTCATTCTGAGCCACCCAAGGCATAGAGTAAGCAATGAGATAAGGAAGGTCTCAGACCATATTCTGGGGAAGGAGCATGAGCCCAAGAAGGATAGGGGCTTCCGGGATAGGATTCTGGCTTTCGTTAATTATCGAAAATCGATAATTTTGCCTTTCATAGGAAAAAAGTTTAAAGCGGGGTGAATGAAAATGCAGGAAGAAGAAATAGAAGAAACGGAGGCTGAAGGGTTTGAAGAAGAAGCAGAAGAGGAAGTTCCGGAAAAAGAGAGTGATGAAGGAAGCGAAGGGTCTGAAGAAGAGGAAGAGAAAGCTCTGGAAGAAGAGAGCAGTGAAGGCTCTGAAGAAAAGATGGGGGAAGAGGCTGCAGAAACCGAAGAGTCTGAAGAAGCCAAAGAATGATAGATCATCTTAGCTGCTACAATCTCCATTCGGTTATGTTCTAATCAGTAGTTGGTAATAAAAGGAGTAAACTACCAGCTCTTAAAGGGGCTGACGTTTTAGTCCAACTTACCCATCAACGCTTTTGGTTCAGGTGTAAGCCAGATCAAGGGCGGTTTAGTTCACCCCATCCATCCAACCATATAGGCTAGGTGGGTGCTCCCTCACGGAAGACTTTGGCTATATTGACGGAAGCGTTGAAATCACTATTGGCTTCATAACCACACTCCGAGCACTTGAAATGTGTTTGATCCTTGCGATTCGACTTATGGGTGTGTCCGCAGTTAGAACACATCCTGGATGTGTTTTTTGCATTCACATACTCAACCCGAATGCCTTTTTCCATAGCCTTATACTCGATAAAGCTCTGGAGCTGGGCGAAAGACCAGGAGTGTAGCTCAGCATTCATTCGCTTGGAATACTTGATTCGCTCCCTGATGCCTTTCAGGGATTCCATGACAATCACTGGATTAGGATATTGCTCCGCTAAGGAAACAATCTCCTTGCTGATGCAGTGGTTCAGATAGGTTGAAAGGTTTGATATTTTGCCCTTCGACCTTCTAACCATTGCATCATTTCCATTGGATTGCCACTCGCTCAGGCTTCGCTTGTAACACTTCCGTTTAAATCTCAACTCAGAACCATCAAAGAAGTTGACCTTGCTCACTGCATCCTTGCTAAGAGCGGACGCCGTTGCCAGCTTGGATACTCCCAAGTCGACTCCAATAATGGTTCTTGGTTGATAGTGAGGTTTGTCAACTTCGTATTTCACGAAGAGGTGGATCCATAAGTCGCCATCTCTGTTGATAAGCTCGGCGGAGTTGCAGGTTGCCTTTCCAGAAGTTATGTCTTTTAGATGTCGCTTCTGGTGAGGTCGGAGATAAGGTGGGAGAGGCACATATATCCTGCAATTAATGGTTGTGATACCAATAAGATTAAGACCATCATCACGAAGAACGAGTTTGAAGATTCGCTGATTCAGGCGGATGGGGACATTACCTGTATGAGTACATCCCTTCCGATGCATTTCAATGGCACGGTCTCTTGCCGACTGTACAAGGTTGGCAGACAAACCATCCAGCCGGGCAGAGCGGTAGCAGAGTTCATGTAAATCCTGTTTGGAATCAGAATAAAGGAAAGCACCATCAAGATGGAAGTTGATACATTCAGAATAGCGGTTAAGAGTATTGATGAGGGAGTCATATTTCCCCTTGTTGGGTTCATGCAAAGGTATTCGTATGGTTTTGGTAAGGCCTACCATGATTAACTATCTAACCAACCGCTCTAAATACTTTGTGGGAGAGCACTGGGAAAGTAAGAAAGTGAAAAGCGATGAGGTGAGAGGGGCAAATTCCTCCCCGGACTGAAGTCAGGGGTGTCCTTTGCCCGTTTACCATGAATCAGGATGAGGGATAAGGGTTCATCCGTTAGTCAAATCATCCACCATCTCATCTGCTAGGCTGGATTCAGTATGCGTTTCTTTATAGGAATATAGGGCATCCTCAAAGTGTTTCATTTTTATCTTAAAATCCGGCTTTTCCAGCTTCTTGGAAGATTTGCCAACCTCGTTTATAAACTCCTTTATTGCAAGCTTGCTCGCAATCCTGCAGACGGCTTCTATATCGGCACCGGTAAAATCCTCCTCTGTTTTAGACCATAGCTTCTTTGCTAGCTCTGCCAGTGCCTTGAAGTTAACATCATTGCCTAGTGGCTTTCCCCCAGTATGCACACCAAATATCTGAAGTATCGCATCTTTGTCAGGGACCGGGAGTTCAATCAGCATGTCGAATCTTCCCGGTCTTATTAGGGCAGAATCTAGCAGATCCTTCCTGTTGGTTGCTGCAATAACCGTAACCTCCCTAAGCTCTTCCAGGCCGTCAAGCTCTGTAAGTAACTGCGATAGAACCCTTTCGGTAACGTGAGCGTCTCCAGCACCGCTGCCCCTGGAGGGTGTCATGGCATCTATCTCATCGAAGAACACAATGCAGGGAGAGACCTGTTTTGCCTTCTTGAATACCTCCCTGACCCCTTTCTCGCTCTCGCCAACCCACTTCGACATCAATTCAGGACCTTTAATCGAGATAAAATTCGCATTCGATTCATTGGCAACTGCCTTTGCCAGGAGAGTTTTTCCTGTTCCGGGGGGGCCATGAAGGAGTATGCCCTTGGGTGGTCTGGTATTGGCATACTCAAACAGTTTTGGATATCTTGTAGGCCATTCAATTATCTCCTTTAATTCCTGCTTCACCTCTTCAAGACCTCCAATGTCCGTCCATATAACCTTGGGTATCTCAACAAATACCTCTCTTGTTACAGAAGGACTGACCTCCCTCAGAGCCTCTAGGAAGTTATCCATTCGAACCTCAAGCTCTAAAAGCACCTCGGGAGAGATGTATTCCTCTGCCTGTACCTGGGGCAGAATCTTTCTGATGCATGACATTGCCGCCTCCCTGCATAGTGCTGCCATATCCGCTCCCACAAAGCCGTGCGTTAAATCAGAGATATTCTCCAGGTCTACGTTATCTGCCAGGGGCATGCCCCGGGTATGTATCTGCAGAATCTCAAGCCTTGCCGTTCTATCGGGAATGGATATGCCTATCTCCCTGTCGAATCTGCCCGGTCTTCTTAATGCCGGGTCAAGTGCATTTGGGATGTTTGTTGCTCCAATAACAATAACCTCCCCCCTGCTTTCCAGGCCATCCATTAAAGCAAGGAGTTGGCTGACCACCCTCTTCTCAACCTGTTTCTCACTGCTAACCTCCTCTCTTTTTGGAGCTATTGCATCTATCTCATCCAGAAAGATTATAGATGGTGCATTCTTACTCCCTTCTTCAAATACCTCCCTTAGTCTCGCCTCCGATTCCCCATAGTATTTTGCCATGATCTCAGGTCCAGTGAGATGGAGAAAATATGCCTCACTTTCATTGGCAATGGCCTTCGCAATGAGGGTTTTTCCACAGCCCGGGGGGCCGTGCAGCAATACTCCTTTCGGCGCCTCTATCCCCACACGCTCAAATATCTCAGGGTGCTTTAAAGGCAACTCAATCATTTCTCTCACTCTTGAGAGCTCCTTTCCGAGACCACCAATGTCTTCATAGGAGATCTTAAGCCCCACCCCCCTTTTCTCTTCTGCTACTGTCTTTAACTTTATAGCTGTTGTAGAATGAACCAAAACAGGAACGTTTGCAGGCTTGGTATCCACTACAATGAACTCCCTTGGCTGGGTGCCCATAAAAGTGGTCCGGGCCCTGTCGCCTTTAATCAAAGGCAAGCCCTCCAGTAATTTACCGAGATACCCCTCAGCTTTCTTACCATGTAACGGTATTGTTGGTGCTAAAACGATTTTACTGGCATCCACTGCGTCTACCTTCTTTATCCTGACCTTATCTCCCAGCCCTGTTTGAGCATTTCCCCTGATGATTCCATCTATCTTTACGATTCCCTTGCCCCGGTCCTCTGCAAAGGCAGGCATAACCTTGGCCACTGTGGATTTATCCCCTTTAATCTCCACTATATCCCCAACATCTGCAGAGATTCTTTCCATATCCTTTGGGTCTAATCTTGCTATCCCACGACCGACATCCTTGGTAGATGCTTCTGAAACCTTTAGTGTTAATTCAACCATTTTTATATTCTAATGACCATCTCATGATCAATTACTGCGGGTATCTTCTCCCGGCCCTTTCTCTCAAATCTGATTATGCCGTGTTCCTTCAGCAAAGCCAGGTCCCTTGAAACGTGCTCTATTCTCCTGTTCAATCTGTGGGAGATTTCACTGATATTGTCCTTTCCATTAATCTCTCCGAGTAATCTTATCCTTTCACCAGAGAGAATTCGAGGTATGGCCTCCGCTTTAACCCTGACCTCCTTCCCCCCCTTTATGAATCCCTCAACCGTGCCGAATCTTATCCCAATCTCAAGATTTTTCGTCATTCTATTTCCTCTTTGCCTTCTTTCCCGCCTTCTTTCCCTTTTTCTCCACCTTCTTCTTTGCCTTCTTTCCTGCTTTCTCCTTTGCCTTCTTCTCCAATCTCAGCTTCAGGATTCCGTTCCTGTAGGTCGATTTTATCGTCCTGCCGTCTGCTTCTTTTGGGAGCAGGACCTCCTTGCTGTATTTTCTATCTCCTGACTCTGCACTGATAATGAGAATATCGCCCTTCACTTCCACCTTTATGTCATCCTCACTGACTCCCGGAATCTCGGCTATTATCTCCAGATAATCCCTTTCATCAAAAACATCAATTATCGGCTCTCTGCTCTCCTCTATCACAGGGCCCTCTTCCACTTCCCTGATGTTTCCAAAACGCTCTATTACGGGTGCCCCTCGCTTTCCGATTCCGGACCTTACGGTAAACCCGTAAACTCCGCGCGCGCCTTCTCCAAGTCCTTTTATTTCTCCACCACGTGAGCCCTCTCCCTGTTCCTCAGCCAGCTTGGAGGCCATCTTGATTAAGCTACCAATTCCCTTGAATATACCTCCAATACCTCCTCCGAGTTCGCTGATACCCTTGCCGGCTTCCTTTGGTTTTACGAACAGATTGGCGGTTTCCCCCCGTATATTCGAAATCCTGCGGCAATTCACACAGTCGGAATTCTTCCTGTCGTAGTCTTCGCACTCCAGCAGAACAGCTACCCCATCCAACAATTCCTGGGCCTGCTTGGCCTTATCGCCAAAGGTCTCTGCCTCGTTAATACCGTCAATTATCTTATTGATCTTCTCCTCCTCCGCCAGAAACAGAGGGCATCTTATTGTTGCTCCATTCATTTTTCCACCATTATTACCAAGTCGGCAATCTGCCGACTTGGTAAGTTATACTCCACCCTGAAGGGTGGAGTATTTGATTACCTTATGAGGGTAAGTATTTAAATACTGAATATCGAATTTCGATATAAAAATAGTGGAAGTGCCCCCCCTTAGATAGATTTATCGAATTTCGATAAAATCCTATTTAAATAACCCCAAGAAAATAATTTACATGGACTGGAATAAAATCTTCTGGGCATGGTTTTCAGTCACTCTTCTGATGGCTGTCTCAATCTTCTTTCTCGGCATTTCCCTAGAGCTTTTATTCTTTATTCAGATTCTGTTGTTGATGGGATTCTTTATAGGGAGAATGTCCCTCAAGGAAACCACGGAGAGGGTAGTAAAAACGCATAAAACAATCTACGACTTCTGGCTCAAGACACAGAAGATAGAACCCAAGATAACTGTGAAGAAGGGATTGCTGGATAAATTCAGATAACCGCCGGAATTCGATAAGACCAGGTAAACTCAAGTAACTGAATGTTTATCTCTCAAGACCCTTCAGGAGCTCCTTGCTTAACTTCGATTTCTTTATTTGCTCCTCCAGAGAAGATACCTTCTTTTTGAGATCACCAATGCTTCCATTATTCTTCTTCTCCAATTGCCCTATTCTACTGCTCAGGTCAACAAGCATGGTCTCCTGCTTGTCCAGTCTTCCCTTTACCATCGATATCATTTCACCCAGAAACTCATTCAACTCAAGACTTATAGGCTCATCCTTTATCATTTCACACCTCCTCTTCGAATTTCGTTAAGAAGTGATTAGATACAGTTAAATAAATAGCAATTAAAGAATAATTTTTACAACCTTAGCAAATGCGAAGTTTCTCTTGATATCGTTTACTCTTACTTTGACTCTATCGCCGACCTTAGTACTTGGAATGAAGATAACATACCCGTTGATTCTTGCTATTCCATCACCATTCCATCCAAGCCTTTCTATCTTAACCTCATAGGTTTCATCTGGCTCGATAGGAGGAGCCTGGTCCCCATTAAAACCCGTACTAATCCCTGTCTTTTTCCAGACAGGAACTACTCGGTTTGTGTTAAATTTCATTTTTATCTTTGAGAATTAGAAGTAAATTAAAACACAACCTGCCGAGGCAGGTTGTGTTAAAACGCGCATTGAGAGGTGATCTCCTATTACCCCTGCGCAAGGGTGTATATGTCCTTCAACGCTACAACTATGGCTGCTGGAGCTACAAACACCATAATGTTTGCCAAAACTGCTTGCAATATCTCACCTGCCACCGGTATGACGGAAATGTTTGCTGTTCCCGCCACCATCAATGCAACGGCTGCCACTAAAAAGTCAGTAGTTTTCTTAACCGGTATGTTCAGAAGTCCCACCATCAAGCCCATTAGTACCAGAACCAGAACAGGCAGATCTCCAGAAAGGCTGGCAAGCCCTGCAAGAATCGCCACAACAACGCCAACAATAAAGGTGTAGCTCCCAATTCTTGGATCCATTTTTATCGCTTCCTCTTAAGGAGGTTATATTAAAGAATTGTCCGGGAGATATAAATACTTTATTTATCGAATTTCGATAAGAGAATTCTATCTAAGCCCGTAGTCCCTAAGCCATTTGTAGATGGTGGGCTGAGGGTATCCAAGCCTTTTTGCTATCTCGCTGATGCTCAGATTTTTATCCTGATACTGTTTTTTTAATTCCTTCTGCGTTGGTTTTTTATTGCCGTTTAACTGCGCTGAGCTCCTATCCCTTGTTTTGATTTCATAATCCTTCAGCCACTTATGGGCTGTGGAGACGCTGATTCCAAATTTCTTGGCTATCTGCAGGGTGGATTTCCGCTGCTTGATGTATAGGTCCTTCAGTTCCTTCCTGCTTGGTTTCTCTACGGCCTCTCCATTGCTTGTTCTTATCCCGCACTTCCCCAACCAGTTCAGGACGGTTGCATTACTTACTTTTAACCTCTTTGCTATCCCATAGGTGGAGAGGGATTTTTCCAGATAGAATTCTGCCAGCAGTTCATTGATTTCTCTGCCGAATTTCTTTTCAATCTCGAGAATCTTTCCGGTCTTTTTGATTCTCTCCCTTTTTACGGCATTGACAAGCCCTTCATTCTCCAGCCGTTTCATGTCATTGAAAAAATTCTCGCTCTGGAATTTTGCCCAGCCCTCCAGGGTGCTGAATCGCTTAACGTAATAATTACTGGTCCTGTACCTCTTCAGGATATTCATCTCTATAAGGGAGTTATCCAGCAGGTAACGCCAGCCCCGGCTGAGTTTCATGAAATTGGGATTTCCGCGTCTCAGATTTATGCCCCTGGTTTTTATAAAATCCGCGAAGGTGAATCGTTTCTTATCTCTTAGATCCCCATATATCGCCTGCAGGGCTTTCCTGGTCTTGGGATCCATTCCACTCAAATTTGCTATAGAGTTTTTCATTATTATCGAGATTCGATAGTTTTATAACTCGTAACTCAATCCATCTTCAGAACTTCCAGATCGATTTCCCACAGATCCTTCCCCACATCATAATCCAGTTTTCTAATCTTTGGCATATACCCTATCTCCGATAACTGGGAAAGTATCATCGCAAAGAGAGGACACGGCCTTGTATGCTCCATGCCCTTCTCAAGATGAAGATCGGCAAAGACCTCAGAGCCAAAAAGTCTATGAGCCGTTAGTTTAACTGGAGTTTACAGGATAAGGAAAAATTTTTGACAAACGTTTGAGCTTGCTATCGGTTTCAAAATAGAAAATGTAGTATACACAAAACTCAGAATGTGAAAAACTCGTGCAGATCAAAGATGTTCAT
>JAHIKS010000016.1 GCA_018897475.1 Candidatus Altarchaeota archaeon | reverse complement strand
TCCTTCTCCTCTCTATCATCCACTATGGATTCTTCAATCAGGTCTATGAGTTTCTCGGCCTTGGAAACGCCCCCGCTGTCGTTAAGCTCCTGGTAGAGTTCCTTTGCATTCTTTGAATAGTTCAGGGCCAGCTCGTGTTTCCCTGCAAGGTAGAGCTTCTGGGCCTCGGAGTAGGAATCATCAGCAGAGCTGCCCATCACGTGCTCCTTTGAGCCGAAGACGTAAAGCTTCCGGTCCATTGAGCCGACCGCGACCTCGTAATAGCCGTCGTTGTCGAGGTCATCGACCGAGATGCTCTTTACAGATAAATCAGTCCTGTAATTCCAGACCTCGTTGCATTCATTGTCCAGGATATATAATCTGTCGGAGCCGACCAGTATCTCCGCCCTGCCGTCTCCATCAAGGTCCTTTATTTCCAGCGCGTAGACCTCGCTGCCGACAGGATTATTGCATATCAGCTCCCCTTCGTTATCCAGCACATAGACGTCGTTTGATGCGATTATTATCTCCTTGTTTCCGTCGTTGTCGAGGTCCTCCGCGACCAGGGCATTAACTCTGCCTCCGGCGGTATAATTCCATTTGGAATTGCCTTCATGGTCGAAAACGCTGAGTGCCGGCCAGGAGCCGGCCAGAATCTCGCCCGTGCCGTCGTTGTCCAGGTCGGCTACTGCCACCGACACTATGCCACCCCCCTCCATCCGGTTGTTGAATATTTCACCGCCCGATGAATTGAGGACGCTGATGTATCCGGTAGAGGATGATATCGGGCCGTTCCCCCAGGTTGTGCCGACAACGACCTCGGGCCTGCCGTCATTGTTGAGGTCCGCTATAGCAAGGGAATAAGACCTACCCTTTGTCCCCTTAGTCCATTTTCTCTTCCCGGTGTTGTCGAAGACGTAAACCCCGTTCTGGTTCTGGTTATCTGAAACGGCGGTTATCACTATCTCCTTCAGGCCGTCTCCGTCGAGATCGGCGGTCTTGACGCTCTCGATTATGCGACCCTTGCCCACATAGGGCTTGAACATTAGCTTGCAGCCGGAGTCCAGGACGTGGGAATGGGAATATATGCCCAGTATAATCTCCGAGGTGCCGTCTGCATCAAGGTCATCAACAACAAGTATATCTGATGGCGGTCCGATGAGGGCGGAGCTCTCGTTTAGTATATTGCCATCGAGATCCAGAACGTATATCTTGCCGGAGCCTGCCAGCATTCCGGCGATAAATCGGGTCTCAGACATGGCAGCAACAATCTCCTTTTTGCCGTCACCGTCAATGTCAGCAATCTCGACCGCGGTTACCGGGTCATCCAGCTCCTTTTCCCACTTGAGACCCATCGAAAGCTCCGATGAGCTTGCCAGGGAGGCAAGAAACAGCACCAGCAGCAAAACGAAGAGGCGAATCTTGACCATGTAACTTAATTATAAAAGTAAATATAAATATCCTTCCAGCATATTCAAAACGATTTTTCGGGGGGTTGTGGCAGATATAAATATTCCAACCAATATATTCAAAATGTGTGCGAATTCAATCAGCATAGATGAAGAGATTCTGGAGGAGATTGATGAATTCATTGATGACGACAGGATAAAGAATCGCTCCGATGCCGTGAATTTCCTGCTTTCCAGGGCGCTGAGTTCCACGAGAGTCAGGAGGGCCCTGATTCTTGCAGGAGGGAAGGGAACAAGGATGAGGCCATTCACCTATGAGATTCCCAAGCCCCTGATTCCGGTCCATGAGAAGCCGCTGGTTCAGCACATAATCGAACTGTTGAGGAAGAACGGCATAAAGAACATAACCATGTCCATCGGCTACATGGGCGACAGGATACAGTCAAGGCTCGGCAACGGCTCGGACCTTAACGTCAGGATAGAGTATATCGTGGAGGAAGAAGAGCTCGGAACCGCTGGCTCCCTGCACCTCCTGAAGGAGAAACCGGACAGGTCCTTCTTCATGTTCAACGGTGACGTTCTTGCGAACATTGAGTTGCATGATATGATTCACTTTCACAGGAAGAACAAGGGCCTTGCCACCATTGCTCTAACAGCAGTAGATGAGCCCTCGCGGTTCGGGGTCGCGAAACTTGAGGGAGATAAGATTCTTGAGTTCGTAGAGAAGCCGGAGCCGGGCAAGGAGCCCTCGAAATTCATAAACGCCGGGGTCTATCTCCTGGAGCCGGAGGTCATCGACTACGTCCCGGAGGGGCGCTCGATGATGGAAACCGATGTATTCCCGAGGCTCGCAAAGGAGGGGAATCTCTATGGCTATAAATTCAAGGGCCAGTGGTTCGACACAGGAACCCACGAGGCCTACGAAAAGGCGATAAAGGGGTGGCGGGATATAGAATGAACTCTGAGAAGAAGAAGAATAACTGGGAGAAACCCTGGATTCATGATGCTATAAAATTGAGAGATAAAAAACCAGAAGAAAGCCTGGATGCTATGTTTGATCTATATCAGTTTGCCGAGAAGTTAAAGGAGTGGGGTGCTATTGAGGAAATTTGTGGTATGACCATCAGAGATTTTAGGAATATAGATATGGAAGAGTTAGAGCAGAAGTGTAAGGACCTTGGCACCTATGATGAGTTTCAGGAAATAAAAGAGGGGCTTGATAAGTATCTGGGGTGGATTGAAGGCTGATGTTCTTGTATTTTCACTAGTTTTTAAGCTATCAGCTCTATTTATATATTATCAGTTAGAGTGATAATTTGAAAAAGAATGAAAATTAAAGAGAGAACCAAAGAAATTAAATCACAGTTATTGGATTACGCTATCAAGCACATTGAATCCGCTTTTAATGTGTTAAATTATCTTCTACTAACAGTAGTAATCTCTATATGTTTTTACTCTTTGTGTAGCATCTGGTCAAATAACTCGATTATAGATTCATTAATCCTTCCCATAAACACGTTTATTAATTGGTTGGGCAATTATATGGGTTTTCAATCTGATGTGTTCAATGGAAGTATACATATTGATAATATCTCAAGCACAATCGCAACAGTTTCTGGTGCAATTATGGCAATTGTTGTCACAGTATCTCTTTTTATTATTGAAAGCACTTCTAAAAAAAGTTCTTACACAATAAGAAAATATCATGAATTGGCAAAGATATTTGTGTTGTATTTGGCTGTTATTATTCTTGCAGTTGCAACGTTATTTGTCCATAATTTTTTACTTCCTCTCGTTAGCTTTGGGGTGCTTTTAATATTATTTATCGGATTTAGCATCTGTATTTCCTTACTACCTAAATATTTCCATATTATGCTGGAAATACTAGAATTTGCCAATAAACCAGAATCACAAGTTAGAGCATTAAAAAATGAATTTATGGAAGCAATAAAAAGGGGGGCTTTTGATGAAGTTGAAGAGATTTCTAATCAAATAGGAACTTCAACTATAGAGTCAATTAAACAGAGAGATGATAGGGTAGGTGTAATGTATATTGATGCATTATACGGGGGATTTGAACAGAGTATAGAGTCAGAAGAACGAGAGAATGACAAAGAGAATGAAAATTAATAATAAAAATAGAGATAAAGTTGATGTATTGAGTTTCATTTTAGATCAATACATGAGAATCTTTAAAGAGGCAGTTTATACAAAACAAGAGAATATAGCAAATGAAATCGCTAGTAAACTGTTCTCCGTTTTACATAAAGTTCTATTTGGTGATGATGACCAATTAGTTGGTCAACTAATTGAAACCGGACACATAAGCGGGGCAAAATATTATCAATTTTGTGAAGTTGCTATAAAAAATAAAGATCCTTCAAGATTCTTTTTGATATCGCATTTAACAGATATGTTACAACTTAGTGGATATGATGCTAAAATTAATAAAAAATATTTAAATGATTTTATACTCCACCATATCTTTAGAATAAATCAATTGATTCTTGACAACGATGATTTTGAATTATTTGGGGGAGATCCGGGGGAAGTTGACGATTTTTGTTGGAAATTGCATTTTTTCAGAGGGTCACCAGTTGCACTTCAAGACACTATTAAAAATGAGTTATATCTAAACAATGCAATCCCTCATCAATTATCCTCAGATAAAGACTTTATTGATGAAGTTGATAATAAAAGAAACCACTTACAGTATCTGATAGGATATAATCAAGGTAGAAATTTTGACCTGTCTGTTGAATTTACAGATAAGCTAGATGAGTTTGAAGATTTTGTTATTGCAGGTATAGAGAAGCTACGTAAGGGTAGAGATCCAAGTTCTGAAGTTAGTGAGGAACAAAAAAAGATTAAACCAAAAGAGTTGGAAAAAGAAGATCTTGACGGAAGAATCGCCGAAATCATAAACACAATCAAAGATATCAAAGATAAACTGCATATACTCTACGCAAACTCACTTATCTATAAAACTTTTTTTGTTATCGGAGCATATATACTATTCGATGGAAATGAGGGTAAAATAAAAAAACCCGGTGAATACATAAATGAGTTGTGGACGCATACTAAACGAGAGGATTCTGATGCTATCTGGTGCAATCAACCACCAGTTACTTTTGATACTTTTTGGTTAACTAATCTTTTACTGTATGGGGGAAATAAAAATCAGTCCTGGTCGCATGACTACAGATTTGGTAGTTTTCATGGAACTACTGAGTACGTATACAAATATTATCTTCTCTGTGTAACGAAAAAACGAACGGAATTAGAATTACCCTCAAACGCTCACCTGAATAAATTAAAAGAGGACGATATGTTTTATGAACTTGATTGGTGGTATCAATTCTCCAATAACTTTAAATCAATCGCAGAAAAGTTGGTGGAGTATTGTGACAACTTAATTAAGGACTCTAAAGATCCTGATAAATGGAATACTTTATTTGATGGCAACGCAAAAGAAGCATTTGAAGGTACCAAACGGTGGATTGAAAAAACAAAAGAGGAATGTGAAAAATTAACACAAGATATTGAGAAGCTTCTATCACCAGATCCCAAAAAGATTAAAAAATGCAGGGAAAAGATTATAGAAGGATATAACGGAGCTAGTAAAATCGGGGGTATAATACAACTTAGAAAATTTGATGAGGAACAAGACAGTGAAGTTGAATTTAGACAGATAGGATATAGACCATTAACACCTAAAGATTGTTTTATAGAATCCGCGCATGTTTCATGTGATTTGCTTTGGTCAGAGAATGGTCGAATTATTGCAGATGGTGAAATAAACTCGCTCATCAAGCAAATATCAGAGGATAAAGAAATCAAAAGATATAAACTCGATGATAGGGATACTGAAAGGATTTATGAGAAGACAGTAACTGCTGTGAATGATTTAAAGAAACATGGATTTTCTCAATTAGGTATTTTAATGTCATCAGAACTAATTTCTGACTTTGGGGGGAAGAACTCTAGGGATAAAAGTAAATTATTTCAAAAAATATCTTGGAGGGATGGATACACATATCTGAAAATTGATGAGGAAATGATTTTAAAGCTATTTCCTATAGCAGGATTATCAGAGAGCATTATCATTCTGGACAAAACTGCTGGAATATGGATATTCAAACCAGATGAAAATACAGGAGAAAGACTACAAATTGAAATAGGAGAGTATGAAGAGGATAAAACCAAAGTCGATGTATTAGTCAAAACGGTAGTGAACTTTCATATTGTAAAAGCTGGAGGAGCAAGGATATTAGAACCCAAGAAGAAATTGGATGAACAATGATCAATAATGCTCACATCAACCCAACCTAGAGAGATAGCAAGTTAAGGTGGGAAAGATGAACTACAGAAAATGAAAATCAAGAATATTCAAATAAAGAATTTCAGAAGTTTGAAAAAGACCTCAATAGACGCATCGAACTTGAATATCTTTATCGGAAAGAATGATACAGGGAAATCAAATATTCTAAGAGCATTAAACATTGCTTTGTCAGAGAGATATACAAAGCATACAAAGTGTAAAGAAATCGATTTAAATAAAAATTGTTCTAAAAATGACACAATTGAAATAAAAATTTCATTTATTGATCCGCATGGCATCTCAGTAAGGGGAAGACGGATAAACTTAAAAGAAGATCATTTGCTTAATATAGATAATGAACTTGTGATTGTTAAGTCTTTTACGACACCATTAAGTGATGGAGAATACTATCCCGAAACATTCATTGAGGTTTATGACTACCCAGTATATACCTATAAAAAGAAGAATGGTGGACTAACCCTTAACTTTTGCAAACTTAAGGATCGTGATCCGGAGGGGTATTTAAAAATTATTAATCTGGGTGAAAAGGCTTTACAGGACTTGATAGATTCTTTAGGAATAGACTACGAAAAAGAGCGAAAAAAATTAAAAAGGGGTAGAGGAAAGGTTCCCTTAGAAGATCTAAGAAAAATCTTGAGAGAACATCTAAAGAGTGATAAGCGTTTCAAAAAAGAGACTATTGAGGTTGTACCAAAAAGATGGATAATGAAAGGTATTGAAGAGATACTTCCAAAATTCATGTTGTTTTCTGCAGATGAGGGTTTAGACGTAAAAAAAGATTCTTTTCAGGATAGATTTAAAGAAGTAATTGTGGATTCAATACGAAACAGTAATGAAATCAAAAACATCGAGGAAACTGTAAGAACAAGCATAACTTCTGAGCTTGATGAGATAGCACACATCCTTCAAAAACAAACAGATACGATCAAAAACCTTAGCTCCAATCCAACATTTGCTTGGGGTGAAAATATCATTTTTGATGTCATTGCCAAAGATACGTTAGGTATCGATACACCGATCAGTAACCGAGGGTCAGGTATCCAACGCCTCTTAATGCTTTCGTACTTCATGTATCTTACTAAAAAAGAAAAGAATACTATTTTCGCTGTAGAAGAACCAGAAATCCATCTGCATCCAGAACAACAGAGGAGTGTATTTGATTTCCTAAAGATACAATCTGAACAGAATCAGATATTTATAACGACACATTCTCCAACTTTCATTGATAAGACGAACATCGAGAGGATGTATTTAGTCACAAAAACAAAGGAGAATGGAACAAATGTTAAAAATTTGAGTAAAGACAAAGGCTATGAAATAATAGATGAATTGGGTTTTAAATTGAGCGATGTCTTACAGAGCGATGCAGTTGTCTTTACTGAAGGTCCTTCCGATGCTTTTATATTAAAGGAGTTTATGACTACCTGTGGTCATGATTCAGATAAACTGAACATAGTCATTCTGCATCTTGGTGGAAGGAATGCCAAACATGTTGTTGTCGATGACTTGGTCAAATTGAACAGAAATTGTATAGTGATCCTTGATAGCGAAAAGGACAACAAGGATGCGAAGATTGACACATGGAGATTGGATTTACAGACTAGATGTAAGGGTGCAGGAAAAGAATGTCATATCCTGAAAAAGAGATCGATCGAAAATTATTTCTCAACAAGGGCGATAGCAGAAGTGTTGCAATTACAAGAGAGTTCAATCGGATTAAACGATTTTAGGCATATAAAAACTGTAATCCAAGAAGCTGCACAAAGAGAGAGTAAACTAATAGACTACAACAAAGCAAAAGTAAAATATGGAAAAAAGATTGCAAAGGAAATGACGAAAGAAGAGATACATTCAGACATCAGGAGTATAATAGACGAGATCGTAAATCTCACAAAATGATCGAACTAACCCGGAAAAACCTGGAGATTATTATACGGATACTGGATAAAGGAAGCAGCAAGTGGAGCATCCTGGAGATACAGAAAGATTCAGCTTTGTCCTACGGTGCTGTATGGAACCTTATCAAGAAGCTGGAGAAGGCAGGGTATGTGGCAAAGGATAATGGGTTATATAAACTAACTAACAGGAATGTCCTGATCTCGCAGGCCGCTTCTCTGAATCCGATAGGAACTAAGGAAAAGATCGAATATTATGGCGGGGGCACTGCAAAAGACAGGATGGGCTTTATCAGGAATACTGCAACCGAAAACAAGAAGGATTACGCACTAACCCTGTTCGCAGCCACGGATGTGATACAGCCGTATGTCAAATCGGAGAGCGTTCAGGCATACATCAGATCAAAGGATAGGAAATTCTGGGAAAAGAAGAGTAAGGAAAGCGGATATTCGCCAGTTCATGGAACTAGGGGTAATCTAACCCTCATGCCCGTGGAGGAGGACTATTACTTTGCTCTGTCAGGAGAGTATTCCGGCTATAAGATGGTCTGCATACCCCAGCTAGTCGTAGATCTAATCTCATTGGGAGGTCCGGGTGAGGAGCAGGCCAAGTTGATTAAAGAGAGGTTCATGGCATGATAAGAAAGTCAGAGCTGTTGGATATTGAGGAGGTGGAATACTCGGAAAAGCACCTAAAGAGTTTATTCAGTAAATTCCAGAAAGAAGAATTGGGGGTCGGTTTGATGGGCGGCTGGGCAGTTCATCTCCTGATTCAGAAGGGAGGTAAAGACCACATAGGTTCAAGGGATATTGATATATTCTTTGATCCGGAGGGAACTAAGCTGGAGAAGATCATCAAAGTCGTTGAAGGAGAAGGGTTTAAGCCACATTCGACCTTCAGGTGGGCATTATTCATAGACAGATTGCAGGGAAAAGAGGTTTCCGAAGAAGAATCCAAGAGGATGCCCTTGCACAACCTGTTCACGGTTTATGTTGACGTATTCAGCTCAAGAGATGTCGGCAATCCCCATATTTTCCCTGAGCCACTACTTGCAGAGGTTTCAGCAGAGCACGAAGTGGTAGAATTTGATGGCTTAGAAATAATTATTCCGACACCGACACAGATGGTTAAACTCAAGCTGAAATCGGTGCTTGACAGGGAGGAGGATAAGCAGGTTAAAGACTTGATAGACCTCTTTGCATTAATAACGGAGTTCCCGGAAACCTTGGAAAAAATAGAGAGGAACGCGGGGTTAAGAGATAAGTTTAGAGTGACTTTGGATAGATTCGTTACCGATGGAGCCGTCTCAAAAGCAGGAGCAAATCTTGGAGTAGAACTAGGGGTGGTTGAGAGTATCTTGAGGAGGATATGAAAGAAATTCTTTAAACTTTAATACTATACCTAAACATGTCAATATTCAGAGCATATGATATCAGGGGAATAGCCGGCAAGGACCTGACCGAGGATGTGGCAAAGAATATCGGAAAGGCCTTCGGAACCTATGTTGAGGGAGGCGATATTGTCGTTGGAAGGGACTGCAGGCTCAGCTCCCCTGCGCTGAGGGATTCTCTGATTAAAGGTCTGATGGATTCCGGCTGCAACGTAACGGACATAGGAATGGTGCCGACCCCTGTTCTCTATTTCGCCATCAGCCACTACGGCAAGGATGGTGGCATCATGATTACGGGCTCTCACAATGCCCCTGAATACAACGGCTTCAAGCTCTGCAAGGGCGATAAGACCCTTTATGGCGAGGATATTCAGAAGCTGAAGAACATGGTCGAGTCCGGCGCCTTTGTAGCGGGGGAGGGTAAGGTCACCGAGGAGGACGTTGTCGATGACTACCTGAAATTCGTCAAGGACAGGATTCATCTTGGGAAGAGGAAGATTGCCGTGGTCATAGACTCCGGCAACGGAACCGCGGGGGAGATTTCCGGGAAGCTCTTCGAGGAGCTGGGCTGCAGGGTCACGAAACTCAACTGGAGGCCGGACGGGAATTTTCCCAACCATCACCCGGACCCGACGGTGGATGAGTTCCTCAAGGAGCTGATAAGGAGGGTCAAGATAGAGAGGGCCGACTTCGGGATTGCCTATGACGGCGACGCGGACAGGCTTGGAATAGTTGATGACAAGGGAAACATCATCAGGGGCGACCAGATTCTCATGCTGTTTGCAAGGGACGTCCTGAAAGAGAGCCATGCCAAAATCATCTTCGAGGTCAAGTGCTCCATGGCGCTGGCTGAAGACATCAGGGAGAAAGGAGGGATTCCCATCATGTACAGGACCGGGCATTCCTTCATAAAGAAGAAGATGCGCGAGGAGGGGGCGCTTTTGGCGGGGGAGATGTCCGGGCACTTCTTCTTTGCTGACAACTACTACGGCTACGACGACGGAATCTTTGCATCGGCAAGGATGGCGGAGCTGCTGTCGAACAGCAAGGAAAAGCTCTCAGAAACCATCGCCAAGATGCCCAAGTACTATTCAACTCCGGAGATACGGGTGCCATGCCCCGAGGAGGAGAAGTTCAGGATTGTTGAGGAGATTACCAAGAAGTTTCAGGATAAATACGAGGTCATTACTGTAGACGGTGCCAGGGTGCAGGTCAGGGGCGGCTGGGGCCTGGTAAGGGCATCGAACACCGAGCCGGCACTGATTCTCAGATTCGAGGCAAAGACCGAGGAGAAGCTGGACGAGATAAAAGAGCTGATTCTGGATGAGCTGCGGGAGTTTGAGTGCGTTAAGGATAATCTACCCTAGGGCTGTACCCAGTTATCTATTGCTTCAAGAAGGTCGAAGTCGTTCACAAAACCGTTTACCCAGTTGTCCACGTAGTCAAGAAGTTCGAAGTCGCTCACGTTGCCATCGCCGTCGAAGTCACCGCGGAGGTCCATTATTCTCAAAAAAGTGCTTTCTTCATTCACCATGCCCTCGCTTGAGACCCTCAGCCTGAGTGTGTATCTTCCCACAGCCTCAATATAACCCGTTTCCCAGAGGGCCAGGGTTCCATTGTTAACCTGCTCGTTCCCGTTATTCGTTAATGAGATTCCCGCAGAAGACCAGTTCTCTGTCCCTTCCACCGGAGCATAATCGATTGAATAATTGATAAATCCATAACCGACGGCACTTCCGATAATCTCGACGGAATCATTCATATTGATTATCGAATTGTTTTGTGGCGAGGTCATGAATATGTTATCTACGCTCACATAGACCAAATCCCGGTTGCTGATGTTGTTCGTGTCTGTGACCGTCAGCCTTATCGTGTATTTTCCGTCACTCACGGCGGTGGTGTCCCATCTCGCAAGGGTTCCGTTGGCTACCTCAGATGTGCCGTTGCCGGTTAATTCCACCCCGGCCGTGGACCAAATGGTGGAGTTAAAGCTCTCTCCAACCTCGACCATGTAGCTTGACATGTTCGAACCAAGTGCATATCCCTTTATCTCAATGGTCCCGTTGACGTATCCATTTTGATTATCGTCTTGAGTTACGCAGCCCGACAGGAGCACCAATACCAGGACCATCATGATTGGGTTTGGTTTATTCATGTTCTATACTCCAATCCGGTGATGTTGGATATTATCGCGATTGGGGGTTTGTTTGTGAGGTTGACTGCCCTGTAGACATCAATGAGGCCCGCCCCCTGAACATCGGCATCATATCCATAGTCCTCGGCGGTAGTCAGCAGGGCATATTTCACATGGTCGGGGCTCCAGTCGGTGTGCTTCTGAAGGATTAGTGCTGCCGCCCCCGCAACGTGCGGGGTCGCCATGGAGGTGCCAGATATTGCAGCATGCTCTGAATCGTAGCAGGAACTGTCCGAATAGACGTCATCCCACTGGGATGCGCAGATGAGTGCTCCCGGAGCTACCAGGTCGGGCTTGTTGTAGATGTAAGCCGGGCCTCTGGAGCTGAAATCAGTTATCAGCTGCTCGCTGGGGATTACGCTCATATTGACTGTCACGGTCCCATTCTCCATCAATATTATGTAAAGGCTCATGCCGTTAGACCAGGAGATTGAAACTGCCGGGATCTCCGATTGGTTTATGAGGCTGCCGATGAAATTACCCAACTGGTTATTGTAGATTATCGCTCCGACAGCTCCTGCATCGTAGGCATTGTGCACCTTTTCATGGAAGTATAATTCCCCCCTTCCAATCAGCGCAATCTTCCCTGTGAAATTCTGGCCGGTGAAATTCTCAGCATAGCCGAGGGATGCAAAGAGGAGCTCCGCTGTTATTCCGCCCTCGGGCGTTAAGGCGGATTCTTCAAGTGGTTCTGAGTCTATCTCTTCTGCCGCAGTGTCGTTCAGGAGGTACAGCTCGGATGTTGCGGCATTATAGCCCTCCTTGTAGGTCGCTCCAACGGTTATGGCCTTCCTGGCGCATGCTGGTGAGCCGATGGTTCCGGAATCCGGGCCGCTGTTGCCCGCCGCAACGACCACAACCGCCCCGGCATTGGCCGCGTTGTCAACGGCCTGGGAGAGCGCGTCGTCGGGGTTTCCGCTTGATCCGAGACTGAGACTTATCACGTCAGCCGAGTCATTGACAGCCCTCTCTATTCCCGCTATGATGTCATCGTCAAGGCCCGACCCTAATGAATCCAGGACCTTGTAGGCCAGCAGCCTTGCGTCCGGAGCAACGCCTTTCAGGCTTCCGTTGGAGAGGGCGATTCCAGCGCAGTGCGTTCCGTGGCCTGCGTCGTCCATGGGGTCTACGTCATCATTTACGAAGTCATAACCGCCCCAGACCTTGGAACAGTTTTCCCATGAAAAGGAAACGGTTCCGTTCAGAACCTCGTCGATTGCAAAGCCCCAGTCAGTGACTGAGTAGTCCGATTCCAGAGTTATCTTTATCGTGTCTCCATCAACCGAGGTACTCCAGATATCCCTATAGGTTCCGCTGTATTCCCTGACCGCGTTTCCTGATGCGTCGCTGACGATGACAGAATCATAGTAGCTCTCGGTTGAGATATTGGTGAAATGCACCGCTATCGAGGTGAAGCCGGGCATGGTTATTGTCCAGGTCTCGTTCATGTCGTTCTCGTAGGGGTGCTCGGATTCGAGGGAGTAATCCACTATGTCTCCAGAAGATTGGGTCGGCGAGCAGTTCCCGAAGTCAGTATGAGTGTAATCAACCCCGGTGTCGACTATTGCAATGGTGATGTTTTTCCCCGTTACATTCCTTCCCTCGTCGTCGAGGAGCCCCCATGCATCGTCAGCGTTAATCATGGAAACGCTCTCGGTCAGAGAGATTTGAACCTTCTTTATTGGATAGATTTCCTCCACGACCCCGAGGCCCTTCAGCTGCTTCGCCTCGTCGGCGGATATTTCAAGGGAGATTCCGTTGAAGACCCCGGTGAATTGATGTCTTACTTGTGCATCGGGAAAATTATTTTTCGCATAATTTAGTGCAATTTGATGTGAATTCAGAATTTCCTCTCTTTTGGAATTCAACTCAGCTATTGAGATTTTTTCGTAGGAGCTCAGCGGCCTCTCCCTGAGCTTCACGATGTAGCCGTAGGGGGATTCCTCGAACTTTTGCAGGTTCTCCTCGCTCACGAGCCGGGAGAGTTTCCCTGTATAGAGGTCGAGGTCCGCACCACGCGGGTCCAGGAAGAAGCCCTTATATTTCCAGGGGCCGCGGGGCTGGTCGTATAGCAGCTTGGTTAGCTCGTCGCCCTCTTTCCCGAGAAATTCGTCAAGCGAATGGGAGTCCGGGCTTACGATGTTCAGGGCTTTGTATATGCTCTCGAGGTTATCGGGGTCTATCTCAAGGCTTCCGTCTTTGTATTCCAGAACGACGAGGCAGTTGTCGTTCACGCCGTCGGTTATGCACTCCTCGGCCGGGATTGAAGAGATAAGCACCATGAGCAACAGCGCCACCAATCCCGCCCTGCCAGAAATCGACATGTTTATATCTGGAATTGATCCCATATATCATAAAGTGATGACAACGCGCGGCTGAGCCCCCGGGCTATGATGAAACTTATGAGCGCTGAAAAAACTATTTATTCAAATCATCAGGAACCGTCTCACCCCTCCAGAGGTCGTCCCAGGTCTCGCGCTCGCGGATTACTTCAACAGAATTTTCTCTAACCAGAATCTCTGCCGGCCTTGGACGGCAGTTGTACTGGCTTGCCATCGAGAAGCCGTATGCCCCTGCGTCGAGGACTGCGAGGACGTCGCCCTTCTCTACTGCGGGAAGCTCCCTGTCCTTTCCGAGAATGTCCCCTGACTCGCAGATGTTTCCAGCTATGTCATAGGTTTCTTCGCTGCCTTTCTTCCCAAGAACCTTGATGCGGTGGAACGAGTCGTACAGGACAGGCCTTGCAAGGGTGTTGAAGCCGCAGTCGACGTTGACGAAGTTCTTGTATGGAGTCTTCTTTACCGACTGCACCTGGCACAGGAGAACCCCTGCATTCGCTACCAGATAGCGACCGGGCTCGAGCCAGAGCTCAGATTCATAGCCAATCTTAGTATAATATTCTTTTATTATAGGGAGAACCTTAGCTGCGAGGTCCTTCGGCTTGGGCGTGTCTTCTCCTTCATAGGAGATTCCGAGCCCTCCGCCGATGTCGATGAACTTCAGGGTTATGCCCGATTCCTTCAGCTGCAGCACGAAGTCCATGAGCTTTTTGGTGGCATCCTCAAATGCCGTCATGTCAGTAATCTGCGAGCCAATGTGCATCTGGACCCCGGCTATCTCAATGCCGAGCTCCTTTGCCTTCTTGTAGGCCTCCAGCGCTATGTCGTTCTCCAAATGCAATCCAAACTTGGAGTCTTTCATCCCCGTGGCTATCTTGGGGTGGGTCTTGGGGTCAACGGCTGGGTTGACTCTGAAAGAGATTTTCGCGGGCTTTCCTATTTCAGAAATGGAATTCAATTCATCCAGCGAATCGACATCAATAATAACTCCAGAATCAATTGCAAATTCCAGTTCCTCCTTCGTCTTTGCATTATTTGTAAAGATTATGTCCTCTGGCTTTACGCCGACCTTCAGCGCCATTCTCAACTCGCCCTGCGAGACCACGTCGGCAGCCGCCCCTTCCTGCCTCAGGATGCTGCAGATTGCAAGAGAGGTGTTCGCCTTGTAGGCGTAGCATATCTTGGCCCCGGGAAATGCGGCCCTGAATTCACCGAAATTCTCCCTGATTCTTTTCTCGTCGTAGACGTAAAGCGGAGTTCCAAACCTTTTCGCGAGCTCGATGAGTTGCTCTTCCGCTATCGATAAACACATTTTTATAGGGGTCTGATATAATATTACTTACTATATAAGGTTAATAAAGTGGATGAGACAACGATACCTGTTTTAGGGAAGGCGATAGCTTCTATAGGGGATGTCACCCCCACCACGGAGTTTCTGGTCAACATATTCGCGGTGATGATATCAATTCTCGCCGTCGTTATCTGGATTAAGCTCTACAGGAAGCTGTACACCAAGGGCATGAAGGAGTCCAGAGCCTGGACCTGGCTCTTTATCGGAGTGCTTGGAATACTGCTGTTCAACATATCGAGCATATACCTGATTTTCTCAAGCGACCCCGTGGTCCAGCTCATGAGCGTGGTCGGCAGGACCATAGTGGCCATCTCGATGACCGTGGGGGCCTATCTTCTCTACTCGCCGATGGAGGAGGGGAAGAAGTATGAGTTCGTGCCCATAAAGGCAGTGGCTGAGAAGAGAAGCTATGCGAAGATAAGGCATCGGCTCGACGAGGGCAAGACGTATCTGGTCAATGAGGAAAGGCCAACCAAGAGCAATGAAATCTTCGTTGATCTGGTAACCCACGGAATCAACGGCCTGTACATAACCAGACAGAACCCGGAGCAGATAAGGAAGGCGTATGATCTTGAGAGAACGCCGATAATCTGGCTGACCAGGGAGAAGACGGAGGAAAAGAGCATCGAGCCGACGGACCTGGTGGAGTTGAGCCACACAATGAAGGAGTTCATAAAGGAGGTCGGTGAAAGCGTTATAATGCTCGACGGCCTTGAGTATCTGATAGTGCAGAACGGCTACAAGGAGCTTCTGCAGTTCATGCAGTCCCTGAAGGACAGCATCTCAATGAGCAGTTCAAGGCTTGTCGTCCCACTGGACCCTTCAACCATAGATACCCAGCAGCTCCATCTGTTGAAGAGGGAGATGAACGTCCTCAAGACGGAGATATAAAGTATCCTGTTAATAAAATAATACGGTGTTAAAATGGTAGAAAAGATAAAAACCGGAATCCCAGGACTCGACGATATGATGGACGGGGGCCTGCCCAAGGGCAGCACTACCGTCATTTCAGGACCTCCAGGAATAGGAAAGAGTAACCTTGCAATGCAGTACATCTACAACGGAGTTTCGAAGTATGACGACCCGGGCGTTTACATAACGGTAGAGGATACCGTAGAGGATATGGAAAACTATGCGGCAGGATTCGGGTGGAACGTAAGGGAGTACGAGGATGCCGGAAAGATAGCCGTTCTCGGAAGAGAGATTTTCGAGGGCACGGACATGGATTTGGGCATGGACTTTGGAATTCTAAGGGACGTAATAAAGGAGACCCAGGCCAGCAGAATAGTCCTCGATTCAGTGACTCTGTTCAATTACCTGTTCAAGGAGGAATCCTCCAGGAGAATCCACATGCTGAGATTCCTCGAGATGATGAGGAAGAACAAGTGCACGACCCTGATGACCGCGGAGCTGCCGGAGAACTTTATGAAGATGAGATACGGGGCAGAGCACTTTCTGTCCGACGGCCTCATAATAATGTTCTGGTCGAGATACAGGGCCAATAACGAGCGATGTGTCTGGGTCGTGAAGATAAGGGGTACGAAAATAGTTTCGGACATAAGGCCAGTCACCATCACATCCGAGGGAGTTTCGATATCCTCAAAAGAGGTTCCATTCACCCTATTGAAGGAAGATAGTGTAGAGAAATAGCGGATTCTCCCTCACGAATTCCATCAGGCTACAATGCATATTCACAATAACAGATTAAACTCAGGATTTTTGGTTGCGTTCCTACTTCTGGTTAGTATTGTCTTCGTATCCGGGCAGTCGGTGGATATAGCGCCCAGTGAGATATCTGTAAAGGCATATGCAGGGGATTTTGCCGAGAGTCTGCTGACTATAACGAACAACGGCAATGAGATAATACTTGTCGAGGTTTCTTCCATAAGCTGGGAAATCAAGAACATAATCCCTGAGATAGAGAAGGGTTATGTCAGGATAGCACCCAACGGAACAGGATATTTGAGAGTAAAGGGCTACATAAACAAGGAATCCAAGCCGGGATTCTATAAGGGGGACGTAATCGTAAACGTTAACGGAAAGGAGAGGACCATAGCGCTAAAACTCGAGGTCCTCGTGGTTGTGACCGAGGTCTCCCTGGACCTCAATATAGAGCTGGATAGAATTGAGAGCAAGCCCGGTGGCACAGTCGTTGTCAGGTCCAAGATATCCAACCTGGTCCAGAGAAGGACGGAAACCAGCCTGGAATTGATAATGAAGGACCTGGAAACGGGCGCTATCCTGGTCAAGAAGGAAAGCGGAATCATACTGCCGGAGAACGTCGTGCTTGAAACAAGCACCGAACTGATTATCCCAAAGGAAATTCAAGACAAGGAGTATGAGATTAGCGGAACCATTTATTACACCGGGAATGGGAATAGGACCGCAAAGATGAGCGACACCGAGAGGATTATCGTCAGAAGGTCGATTCTTGACATGCTTGACCCGATTATCTCAGAGATTACGGGCGCCAGGGTTATACTCGGGTTCTTCCTGCTCATCGTGCTTGGAATCCTCATGTCCTTTTACAGGAGGTACAAAAAGGAGCGCCAGATAAGGAAGAGATATCTGGAGTCGATTAAATTTGATACGCTTCCGCACAAGGGCCCGAAATCAGGCTATGTGGGGAAGATAGCGGAGATGAACGCTGACGCTTATCTCTACCTGGATTCGCTTTCATCACATACTCTGATGGCAGGAACAACGGGCTGCGGAAAGACCCTCTCTGCCCAGGTGCTCGTCGAGGAGGCGCTGCTCAAGAGCGGCGTCTCCGTTATAGTGTTTGACCCCACCGCCCAGTGGACCGGCTTCCTGGAGCCGAACAAGGACGAGGAGATGTTCAAGAGTTACGGGAAATACAAGATGAAGAGGGCAGACGCGAAGGCCTTCAAGGGCAACGTTTATGTGATAAAGGACGCCACCCAGAGGATAAACCCGAAACAGCACATAACTCCTGGGGAAATAAGCGTCTTCTACATGAGGGAGCTGAACAACCCGGACATAGAGGTGTTCATATCAAATGCCATAGACGACATATTCGGCGCAAAGCTCGGCGACAACCCGAAGCTCAAGGTACTTCTGGTGTTTGACGAGATTCACAGGATTCTGCCGAAGTTCGGCGGGGTCGGCAAGGGCTTCGTCCAGATAGAGAAGGCCGTGAGGGAATTCAGGCGCTTTGGAATAGGTGTAATTCTCATCTCACAGGTTCTGAAGGACTTCGTGGGACAGATTAAGGCAAACATAGGGACGGAGATTCAGATGCAGACCCGCTACAAGGAGGACCTGGACAGGATAAATCTCAAGTACGGCGGCTATATCTATCAGTCGGTGGTCAAGGCCAATGTGGGAGAGGGTATGCTGCAGAATTCCGAGTACAACAAGGGCAACCCCTACTTTGTAAGCTTCAGGCCGGTCCTTCACAACGCGAACAGCATGTCCAACGAAAAGCTGGAGCAGTATGCGAAGTATAACGAAAAAGTAAACCAGCTGATGCCCAAGCTCGAAACCCTCAGGAAGGCGGAGCTGGACATCTTCGACATAGAGCTGGAGATGAAGCTCGCCCTGGACAACATAAAGGGCGGCTCTTTCGGCATTGTCGACCTCTACGTCGATTCCCTCTCGGAGAGGATAGACGATTATGTTGAGAGGCTGAAAACAGGCAAAATTTCCGAGGAGGAACGGGCCATAAAATCCGAGTGGGACGCAAGAAGGGACGAGGAGATAAAGGCCTATGAGAGGGAACTCTCTGCAATCCTGGACAAGGAGGAGAAGAGGATAGAGGAGAGAGAGAAGATTCTCAGGCAGAAACAGGAAGAGACCATGAGGAAGATAGAGCAGGAGAAGGAGAAGCTCAGGGAGGATGAAGAGAAGATAATGGTCGAGCTCGAGGCCGAGGAGATAAAGCTCAAGAGCAGGGCCCAGGTTCTGGAGCTCCTGAAGAAGCACAAGGAGATAAAGATACTCAGGGAGGAGGTTGCCCTCAAGGAGAAGGAGAAGCTGAGAATAGGGGAGGAGAAGCTGAAGGAACTCGGCGATATGAAGAAGACCCAGCTTGATGAAGAGAGGAGGAAGCAGGCCGATGAGGAGCAGAGGTTAAGGGAAGAGACACAGAAAAGGGAGGACGCCCTGAAGAAGGCGGAGAAGATGATCGGGCAGCGCAGGGAGATGATAACAAGGGACAAGGATATAATTCTTCAGATGGACGAGGAGATAGGCGCCAAGGAGGAGAAGGTAGCGCAGAAGATGGTCGGTGAAATCCAGGGCGGAATTGAGAAAAGGAAGGATATTCTAGGGCAGGTTGCAGTGGAAGAGAATGCCACCAGGAAGGAGGGTCTGAAGAAGAGCGATGATGAGCTGCAGAAGAGGCTCGATGCCGAGAGGACGCAAAGCAAGAGTCAGGTGAGGGAGGAGAGAAAAGAGCTGGTCAATGAGAAGGATAAGCTCCATAACGAGTTGAAGGAAATGAAGGATAAGTGGAAGGGCATAATCGAGCGGGAGGTGGTGATAACCGAGCTTGAGGGGAAGAAAGAGGAACTGGGAGATAAGAAACCAAAGAAGGGGGACGCCGGCTGGGACGATTTCAAGAATATGGAGAATGAATGGAAGAAGATGGATGAAATGAGGGCAGAGAAGGAGGCCCTTGAAATGGAACTGGCAAAGATTAGGGGTGACCTGCAGTCAGGGATAACCACACCATCAACTGCCGCGGCAGCGAAGAATGGGAGCGCCCCTGACGTTGCGCCGAAACCCGAAGAGGCCAAGCCGGAGGGGGTTGAGGTCCCTGCTGAGAAAATACAGGAACTAAGAACGAAGAGGCGGGAGATAGAGCAGGAGATAGAGGCAGAGAAGAAGAAAATCAGCGAGCTGGAAGGCAAGGGTGAGGGCTGGGAGATATTCGAGAAGATGGAACAGGAGTGGAAGAGGATGGACGAGCTGAGG
>JAHIKS010000015.1 GCA_018897475.1 Candidatus Altarchaeota archaeon | reverse complement strand
CTCCAGATTGTGAGGCAGGCAAAGCCGGAACTCGCAGTCCTGAACCACTTCGGGATGCAGATGCTGAACCGCGGCCCCGAGAAGGAAGCCAGCAGAATCCAGGAGGAGACTGGGATAAAAACCATTGCAGCGAGAGACGGCATGACTCTGGACCTAAAAAAACTGGACGAGGAGGTAAAGCAGCTCAAGCTGGGCAACTTCTAGGATGAAACTGAGAAAGGAGACCAAAATCGCGGCAACGACTGGAATCTGCATGTTCCTGATTGCGATAATCTCGGCCATGCGGGGAAAATACCCCAATCCGATAATAATTGCCGCCCCAGGATACATGCTCGCCATTCATGTGATACTCAGGGAGCAGTTCAGATGGACCTGCAAACACTGCACCCTTAACATAATTGCGGTTACGCTGCTGGTGATTGCGGTGTTTTTGATGTAATGTAAACTTCTAGCTATACTCGACAAATGCTTATCTATACTAAGTAAATGCCTTGCTATGCTAGAAATACTTGTTTGCCAGAAGTTAGGCACTACACCGGGGAATTCACCGCCTAAAGCAGAGGAATTCACCGGACCTAACATCTACTCCACGGTCACACTCTTTGCTAAGTTACGTGGCTTGTCAGGGTCCAAGCCCTTCGCATTGGAAATATGGTACGCAAGAAGGTGCAGCGGGACTATGTACAGAATCGGTGACAGCAGCGGGTCGATGACAGGGACCTTCAGATCACCCCCCTCTCCAACAACCAGGACTGTAGCCTCCCTCGCCTTCGCCTCCTCTATGTTGCTCTCCATCTTCTCGGCCAAGTCGTCATTGGGCTTTATCGCTATCACAGGGACGCCCTTCTCCAGCAGTGCCAGGGGACCGTGCTTCAACTCCCCTGCAGGATAGGCCTCCGCATGAACGTAGCTTATCTCCTTTATCTTCAGCGCACCCTCAAGGGCGGTGGGATAGTTCAGCCTCCTCCCGATATAGAAGAAGATGTTCTTCTTCGCCAGCTTATCGGCTAGATTCTTTATTTCTTTTTCCTCGTTGAGAATGGATTGGATTTTATCAGGAAGTCCGTTCAAATCATCGAGAATCTCGTTCATGTACTCCTCTGTAATGCCATCATTCTCCCTCGCGAGAAACAAGCTCAGCATCGTAACGGAGACAAGCTGCCCGAGGTAGGCCTTCGTCGAGGCGACCGCAATCTCCGGGCCCGAGTATGTATAGATTACGTCATCGGAAATCCTTGTCAGTGTTGAACCCACAACATTCACTATCGATGCAAGGTAGGCCCCCTTCTCCTTTGCCCCCTTTGCGCTCGCTATGGTATCTGCGGTCTCCCCGGACTGCGAGATGAGGATTACAGCGCATTTATCATCCAGCGTGTTTATCGTGGAATACCTGAATTCTGACGCGGTTATTGCATCTGCCGGAATTCCGAACCTCTCAAGGAGGTACTTTCCAACCAGTCCTGCATAGGATGCGGTGCCGCATGCAACGAGATAGATTCTCTCGTATTTCTTCAGCTTTGCTGCAACCTTCCTGATTTCCTCGGCTCCCTTCAGCGCATTTCTAACGGCGTTGGGCTCCTCGAATATCTCCTTGAGCATGAAGTGCTCATAGCCCTCCTTCTCTGCCTCCTTTAGGCTCCACTCAACCGTCTGGACGTCCTTGTTCAACTCATCCCCTGTCTGGAGATCCTTTAGCAGGACCGAGTCCTTAGAAACAATCCCATAGTCGAAGTCGTCCAGAATGATTATCTTCTTGGTGTAGGGAATTACCGCTGGAGTATCCGAGGCAATGAAATTCTCCCCATTGCCGAGGCCTATGATGAGGGGGCTCTCCTTTCTGGCTACAAGAATCTTGTCAGACTCATCGGGAGAGATAGCAGCGATTGCAAAGCTGCCTCTTAGCTTCCCAATAGCCTTGACGAATGAGGATTCGAAGTTTTTCTCTTCCTTGTAGAACTCCTCTATGAGGTGGGGGATAACCTCTGTATCCGTATCGGACCTGAATTCATGCCCCTGTTGCAGCAATTCTTCCTTCAGGTCCTTGTAGTTCTCTATAATCCCGTTATGAACGACGGTAAAATTCTGGCTGCAGTCCTGGTGGGGGTGGGCATTGTCGTGCGAGGGAATTCCGTGCGTAGCCCAGCGGTTATGTGCAATACCTAACTTTGCGGGAATCTTCTTGGAGTTCATCTTCTTCCCGACCTCATCCACCGTGCCTTTATCCTTGGAGACGACTATCCTTCCTTCAGAGATGCACGCAATTCCTGCAGAATCATAGCCCCTGTACTCAAGCCTTTTCAGCATCTCAAATAGAATACTCTGTGCTTTGCCCTCTCCGATGTAGCCAGCTATCCCGCACATACTCAGCCCTTCAGTTTCATTATTGCGGCAGCAATATCGCCGCCGGCCTCTTCCAGGGCAGCCTTCGCCTCATCCTCAGTGACTCCTGCCTGCTCCGCGACCATCGTTACATCCTCGTCCTCAATCTTAACATCTGCCTCAACTTCCTCTTCCTTCACTCTGCCGCCCATGATGTTGTACATCTCCTGTCCCTGTATGACTGTCTTCGAGACCTCGGGGTCCTCGATTATAATCTCCTTGTCAGGACCGTGGATTACGACAATATTCGCATCAATGTCCTCTACCTTGATGCCCATCCTCTTCATCATCTGCTTCATCTGCTTCGGATTCATGTTGCCTGGGAACATTTTCAATCACACTTATTATTATCTCTAAGGAATTAAGAATTAACATGAGAGCCTTTATAGCAATCCCATGCCCCGATGAGCTGAAGGAGGGAATGGTTGAGATTCAGGAAAACATCAAAGACCTCGGCAAGCTAACCCTGGTAAAGCCGGAGAATATTCACCTCACTATGAAGTTCCTGGGCGAAGTTGATGAAGATAAAATTTCTGATATAACTAAAAGATTAGAATTCCTTTCTGACCTACAGGGCTTCGACATATCCCTCAAGGGGGTCGGCACCTTCCCAAACATGAATTACATCAGAGTAATCTGGGTCGGGATGGGGGAGGGAGCCGACAGGATTACCACAATCCATTCAGAGATTGACCGGAAACTAAATGAACTGAACTTCAAAAAAGACAAAAATTTCCACCCCCACCTAACAATAGCAAGAGTGAAATTCCTGAAAAAGAAGGAAGAGTTAAGGGATATCCTCCAGAAGAATTCAGCCAGGGACTTCGGCAGCTTCAAAGCCGACAGAATAGAGCTTATGCAGAGCAGGCTGAGTCCCAGAGGCTCGCAGTATTCAGTAATTCACGAAACCCGGTTCAAATAGAAGATATTTATATCAGACAAAGGTAATTCTTATTAGAGATATGGAACTAGAAAGGGTATCGACCGGAGTTCCGGGGCTTGACGAGATTCTCAGTGGCGGTCTTATAAAAGGAAGGCCATACCTGGTAGCCGGAGGCCCTGGCGCAGGAAAGACAATCCTCTGCATGCACTTCCTTCTTGATGGTTTGAAGAAGAATGAGAAGGGCCTCTACATATCGCTTGAGGAGAATGCAGACCACCTGAGACAGGACATGGCGGTCTTTGGATGGGACCTTGCCAGGCTTAGAATCATGGACACCATGCAGGACCTGGGCAGTGAAAAGTGGGTCCTCAAGACGGACAAGGCCGTTTCAAGACCGGAGTTTACCGTAATAAACCTCGTTAAGGTAATTGAAGAGAAGCTCAAAACCTACAGGCCAAAGAGACTCGTCATAGACTCGATAACGAGCGTCAGGATGCTCTACGACAAGGAATTAAACGTCAGGAGAGAACTGCTGTCCCTTATGAATTTTCTTACAAAGGTCGAATGTACCACCCTCCTTACCAGCGAATCCTACATGCACAACAGCGAGGTGCAGATGGAGGAGTTCCTTGCATCAGGAGTGATAAAGCTGCACAAGATAGAGAGCAAGGGCGAGAGAATCAGCGCAATATCGGTTGAAAAATTCAGGGGGAGCGGCTTCGACAGGGCCACGAGGCCCATGAAGATAACCGGCGAGGGCATGACCGTCTTCCCGGGGGAGAGCATCTTCGAGCCGGCGCAGTTCTGATTCAGATGAATAGAGGGCTTACAAAGACCTCAATGAGGGCGGCAACCACCAAAAGAAGGACAGAGACTACGACCAAATCCAAAGAATCCACAAGGACGTGCCTGAATTCTTTGCTTCTGATGCTATGGTTCACAACAGCCACTGATATTATGCCTCCTCCAAGAGCTCCAAGGAAGTATGCCGCTATTTCTGGAATTCCATGAATCATGTAGGCAAGGCTTACAGGGAATGCACTAAGATAGCCGGCCAGAGCACTTCCTTCCAGGCTGCCATGGAGCGACAGCGACCTCCTTATGGTAAAGCCAACAACGACTCCAATTACGGAGGCATTCAGCGTGAGGATAAAGATAGCCCCCGCACCATAGAGGAAGGAGAACAGGACGCAGAAGAAGAGGACCCTGAAGTTATTCAGGAGAATCATTGCAAAGGCACCCTCTGGGTTGCTGAAATTCCCCACCGCATCGGGGTTGACTGAATTTATTATCTCAAGCTGAAAATCGAAGAGCCTTTCCACCTGATCCTCCGGAAGCACGACAAACCAGAGAGAATAGGAGATAAGCATCCCGATAAAGAGGAACATGAAAAGGGAGAGGGCCTTGCCGTGCTCCTTTAGCAGGAACCTCTCATTCTGAATCTGATCATCCTTGGACTCCTCGTACTTTACCGTGTTGTACATTATCACTATCAGCGGTATTGCGGTTATGAAGACGGCAGAGATACTCGCATAGTTTCCAAGAACAACGCTTGCAAGCAACAGCCCCAGCGATGAGTAAAAGAACCCTACCCAGAGCATCTCCCCTGGCTTCTTTTCCATCTTCGATGGCCTGACTATTGATTCAAGAACCATTCTGCTCAAATGCATACATCACATCAAGGACCTTCTGGTCATCAAGCGCATTGCCTATCACTTGCAGCCCTGTGGGAATTCCGCCGACCTTCCCTGCTGGAACAGAGCCCGCGGGAATCCCTGCAAGGTTTGCAATCACCGTGAAGATGTCATAGGCATACATGACCATTGGGTCGTCTATCTTTGTTCCGAGTTTATGGGGCAGTTTGGGAACTACCGGCCCCGCAAGCACGTCCACCTTGCCCAGAGCAGACTCAAGCTCCTTCCGAATCACCGACCTCGCCTGCAATGCCTTCCTGTAGTACCTCCCGGAATACTCCTTCTGCGATATGTAGGAGCCCAGAAGAATCCTCCGCAACACCTCCTCGCCGCAGACCTCCTCTATCCTGTGCCCATACCTTCTCCCATCATACTTCCTCGTGGCG